>NZ_JBWKJV010000015.1:81225-154576 GCF_056432045.1 Streptomyces sp. NPDC045701
GGTGGTGGGGGGGCCACCTTTTTCCCGAGGGGAGGGGAAACACAAATGGGGTGGTCGGCACCGCCCCGCAAGGGGAGAGCCCCCCCACCATCCCCTTCCCCCCCCCCCCGCCCCGCGAGGCCTACGCCTCCTCGTTGTCCACCCAGCTCATGAGCTTGCGCAGCTCCTTGCCGGTGGTCTCCAGCAGGTGCTCGGAGTCCTGCGTCTTGTACTCGTCGTACTTCTTCAGACCGCCGTGGTACTCGTCCATCCAGTTCTTGGCGAACGTGCCGTCCTGGATCTCGGCGAGGACCTTCTTCATCTCGGCCTTGGTGGCGTCGGTGATGATCCGCGGGCCGGTGACGTAGTCGCCCCACTCGGCGGTCTCGGAGACCGACCAGCGCATCTTCTCCAGGCCGCCCTCGTACATGAGGTCGACGATCAGCTTCAGCTCGTGCAGGCACTCGAAGTAGGCGATCTCCGGCTGGTAGCCGGCCTCGACCAGGGTCTCGAAGCCCGCCTTGACCAGGGCGGAGGTGCCGCCGCACAGCACGGCCTGCTCGCCGAACAGGTCGGTCTCGGTCTCCTCGGTGAAGGTCGTCTTGATGACACCCGCGCGGGTGCCGCCGATGGCCTTCGCGTACGAGAGCGCCAGCGGGAACGCGTTGCCGGTGGCGTCCTGCTCGACCGCGGCGATCGCCGGAACGCCGCGGCCCTCCTCGTACTGACGGCGGACCAGGTGACCCGGGCCCTTGGGGGCGACCAGGGCGACGTCGACGCCGGCCGGGGGCTTGATGAAGCCGAAGCGGACGTTGAAGCCGTGGGCGAAGAACAGCGCGTCGCCGTCCTTCAGGTTGCCCTTGACGGACTCCTCGTAGACCTGGGCCTGGATCGGGTCCGGGATCAGGATCATGATGACGTCGGCCTCGGCGGCGGCCTCGGCGGGCGTAACCACGCGCAGGCCCTGCTCCTCGGCCTTCGCCTTGGACTTGGAGCCCTCGTGCAGACCGACGCGGACGTCGACACCCGAGTCACGGAGCGACAGCGCGTGGGCGTGGCCCTGGCTGCCGTAGCCGATCACCGCGACCTTGCGGCCCTGGATGATGGACAGGTCGGCGTCGTCGTCGTAGAACAGCTCGGCCACTGGGTCTTCTCCTTGGTGTGCTGATGTTGCGTCCCACCGTACGGCGGGGAGGGATGTGGAAGTCGAGGGGTCTCGCTACGCGGAACGGTCCAGGGCCCGGAGCGAGCGGTCCGTGATGGACCGGGCGCCACGCCCTATGGCGATCGTTCCGGACTGGACGAGCTCCTTGATGCCGAACTGCTCCAGCATCTTCAGCATGGCGTCCAGCTTGTCACTCGATCCTGTTGCCTCGATGGTGACCGCCTCGGGCGAGACGTCCACGGTCTTGGCGCGGAAGAGCTGGACGATCTCGACGATCTGGGAACGGGTCTCGTTGTCGGCGCGGACCTTCACCAGGACGAGTTCGCGCTGGATCGCCGCGCCGGGCTCCAGTTCGACGATCTTCAGGACGTTGACCAGCTTGTTGAGCTGCTTGGTCACCTGCTCCAGCGGCAGGTCCTCGACATTGACCACGATGGTGATGCGGGAGATGTCGGGGTGCTCGGTGACACCGACGGCGAGCGAGTCGATGTTGAAGCCGCGGCGGGAGAACAGGGCGGCGATCCGGGCGAGGATGCCGGGCGTGTTCTCCACCAGGACGGAGAGCGTGTGCTTGGACATGTTTCTGACTCAGCTCTCTCTCAGTCGTCTTCGTTGTCGCCGAAGTCGGGGCGGACGCCGCGGGCGGCCATGACCTCGTCGTTGGAGGTGCCGGCGGCCACCATCGGCCAGACCTGGGCGTCCTCGTGGACGATGAAGTCGATGACGACCGGGCGGTCGTTGATGGCGTTCGCCTCCTGGATGACCTTGTCCAGGTCCTCCGGGCGCTCGCAGCGGATCGCCACACAGCCCATGGCCTCGGACAGCTTGACGAAGTCCGGGACGCGGGTGCCGGCGCTGGGCTGCTTGCCGTCCGCGCCGGGGCCGGAGTGCAGCACCGTGTTGGAGTAGCGCTGGTTGTAGAAGAGGGTCTGCCACTGGCGGACCATCCCGAGCGCGCCGTTGTTGATGATCGCGACCTTGATCGGGATGTTGTTCAGCGCGCAGGTGACCAGTTCCTGGTTGGTCATCTGGAAGCAGCCGTCGCCGTCGATCGCCCAGACCGTCCGGTCCGGCATGCCGGCCTTGGCGCCCATGGCGGCCGGCACCGCGTAGCCCATGGTTCCGGCGCCGCCGGAGTTCAGCCAGGTGGCGGGCTGCTCGTAGTCGATGAAGTGGGCGGCCCACATCTGGTGCTGGCCGACGCCGGCCGCGTAGATGGTGCCCTCGGGGGCGAGCTGCCCGATGCGCTGGATGACCTGCTGCGGCGACAGGCTGCCGTCCTCGGGCTGGTCGTAGCCGAGGGGGTACGTGTCGCGCCAGCGGCTGAGGTCCTTCCACCAGGCGCTGTAGTCGCCGGTGTTGCCCTCGGTGTGCTCCGCCTGGACGGCCTGGACCAGGTCGGCGATCACCTCGCGGGCGTCACCGACGATCGGCACGTCGGCGGCGCGGTTCTTGCCGATCTCGGCCGGGTCGATGTCGGCGTGGACGATCTTGGCGAACGGCGCGAAGCTGTCCAGCTTGCCGGTGACGCGGTCGTCGAAGCGGGCGCCCAGGGCGACGATCAGGTCGGCCTTCTGGAGCGCCGTGACGGCGGTGACGGCGCCGTGCATGCCGGGCATGCCGACGTGCAGCGGGTGGCTGTCGGGGAACGCGCCCAGCGCCATCAGCGTGGTGGTGACCGGGGCCTGCGTCAGCTCGGCCAGGACCTTCAGCTCGGCGGTGGCGCCGGCCTTGAGGACCCCGCCGCCGACGTACAGGACGGGGCGCTTGGCCTGGGTGATCAGCTTGGCGGCCTCGCGGATCTGCTTGGCGTGCGGCTTGGTCACCGGGCGGTAGCCGGGCAGGTCGAGCTGCGGCGGCCAGCTGAAGGTGGTCCTGGCCTGGAGGGCGTCCTTGGCGATGTCGACCAGGACCGGGCCCGGGCGGCCGGTGGAGGCGATGTGGAACGCCTCGGCGATCGTCCTGGGGATGTCCTCGGCCTTGGTGACCAGGAAGTTGTGCTTGGTGATCGGCATGGTGATGCCGCAGATGTCCGCCTCCTGGAAGGCGTCCGTGCCGATGGCCTTGGAGGCGACCTGACCGGTGATCGCGACCAGCGGGACGGAGTCCATGTGCGCGTCGGCGATCGGAGTGACCAGGTTGGTGGCGCCGGGGCCGGAAGTGGCCATGCAGACGCCGACCTTGCCGGTCGCCTGGGCGTAACCGGTCGCCGCGTGACCGGCGCCCTGCTCGTGGCGGACGAGGATGTGCCGGACCCGGGTGGAGTCCATCATCGGGTCGTACGCGGGGAGGATGGCACCGCCGGGGATGCCGAACACCGTCTCGGCGCCCACTTCCTCGAGAGAACGGATGAGGGACTGCGCACCCGTGACGTGCTCAACGGTGGCGGTGGACTGTCCGCCGGTACGGGCCCGCGGCTGCGGATGGTGGGCCCCGGTGGCCTGCTCGGTCATCGGCATTCTCTTCTCGAAGCTGAGGGTTTTCGCGAGGTTTAGCTGGTGTGGCGGGGAGCCAGTGCAACAAAAAACCCCTCGTGCCGTGAGGCAAGCGAGGGGAGCGCGCCGGTGTGGGTCCGCAGGGCCGTCATCGGGCCGTGCTCAGCCGACGCGCTTTCCAAGTACGAGAATTCGGGTGCGCATGGCAATGACCCTCCCTCCGGCGCACCGTCAGTGTCAAGTGGGTGGGACGCGAGTCTCACTATGTGAGCGAAGCGGGTAGGGCGAACGCATGCCCGGGAGGGCACTCGGAAGGGCGGCGGGAACGCCGTTGGGCACGGTGTCGGCGAGCCCGCCGGGCAGCGCCCCGCGGCCGCTCCCGGTCGCCCCGTACGCGGCTTCCGGCCGGGCGGGCGGAGCGCCCGGGCTGCCGGGGAGCGCGTCGGCCGGGGCGCGGCGGGGTCGTTCGGGCGCCCGTCCCGGGCGGTCGGCCCGCAGGGCGGTAGGGGCGCCGGGCGGGACGGTGTCCGGCGCGATGGCGGCGCGGACGGCTGGGGTGAACAGGCCCGGTGCGGCAGGTGTGGGTGGTGTGGCTGGTGGGGTGCCGGCGGGCCGGGTGCCTGGAGTGCTGTCGGGTGCGGTGCCGGGTCGGTGGCCGGGCGGGGCGGCCGGCGGGTCGTCGGGGGCGGCGCCTGGTCCGGCGCCGGAGGGCGCGCCCGGCCGGGCGCCGGCCGGGGGCGCACCGGAGCCGGTACGGCGGCCCCCGCCGGGCGGGATGCCACGGCCGGCGGAGCCGAGGGTGGGGGCCGCTCCGGGGCCGGGCGGGGCGCCGGGGGCGCCGCCGTGCGCGGTGGAGCCCAGACCGGCGCCCGGGCCGGTGCCGGGGACAGGCCCGGACAGGGGGCGGGGTGCCGGGTCGGAGGCGGCGTGCGACGCGGGGCTCGGGACGCCGCTCGGGAGGGCGGTGCCGGAACGGGCACCCGGCAGGGTGCCGGTGAAGGTGGCCGGAAGGGCACCGGGCAGGACGCCGGAGCGGGCGTTCGCGGTGAAGGCGGGCAGCACGGAGCCACCGGGCACCGGGTACCCGCCCCGCGCCAGGGCGCGGCGGAGCCGGTGCTCGTCCAGGGGGCCCGAGAAGGCCGCTCCCTGCCCATGGGTGCACCCCATCGCGCGTAGCGCCAGGACCTGCTCCGGT
Source organism: Streptomyces sp. NPDC045701 (assembly GCF_056432045.1). Classification (NCBI taxonomy): domain Bacteria; kingdom Bacillati; phylum Actinomycetota; class Actinomycetes; order Kitasatosporales; family Streptomycetaceae; genus Streptomyces; species Streptomyces sp. NPDC045701. Next base: position 86,000 of record NZ_JBWKJV010000015.1, read on the forward strand.
ACGTCCACCCCGTCGGCCACGGACTGCAGGCCGAGGTCGCGGGCGATGCGGAGCAGCCCACTGGTGATCTTGTGAAGCCGGGCCGATTCGACGACGCCCTCGACCAGGCCCCTGTCCAGTTTCAGTATGTCGACCGGCAGCCGCCTGAGCGCGTTGATCGCGGCATATCCGCTGCCGAATCCGTCGAGCGCGACGCGTACGCCGAGCCTGCGCAGGGAGGCCAGGCGCTGCTCCAGCTCGTCGAAGGAGATCCGCGGGTCGCTGTCCGACAGCTCGATGATCAGGGACCCGGAGGGGAGCTGGTGCTTGGTCAGCAGTGCCTCGATGGTGCCGAGCGGCATGGACCTGTCGACCAGCTTGCGCGCCGGGAAGCGGACCGAGACGGGTACGTGGTGGCCGAGCCCGCCACGCTCGGCCGCCTGCGCGACGGCCTCTTCGAGCAGCCTGGCGTCGAATTCGGCGGTGCGCTCGGAGTCCTCCGCGACCCGGAGGTACTCGGCCGGGGTGTACAGGACGCCCTTGGCGGAGCGCCAGCGGGCCTGGGCCGCGACGGCGGTGATCCGGCCGGTCGCAAGGTCCACCACCGGCTGGTGCAGGAGCACGAACTCGCCGTCCCGGGTGGCGGTGCGCTCGGGGGTGGCCAGTTCCGTACGGCGTACGACGTCGGCCTGCATCTGGGGCGCGTAGAGCTCGACGCGGTTCTTCCCGCCCGCCTTGGCGCGGTACATGGCGAGGTCGGCGTTGCGCAGGAGGTCCCCGGCGTTGATGCCGGCCTCGGCGAAGGCGACGCCGATGGACGCGGCGACCCGCACCTCCCGGCCCTCGATCCGGTACGGCTGCGAGAGCGTCAGCCGCAGCCGGTCGGCGATCTCCAGGACCTGCGGCTCACGGGCGGACGGGTCGCGGTTGCCGTCACCGAGGATCAGGGCGGCGAACTCGTCGCCGCCGAGGCGGGCGGCGGTGTCCCCGGCCCGTACCGAGTCCTGGAGCCGGCGGGCGGCCTGGATGAGCAGCTCGTCCCCCACCTGGTGGCCGAGCCGGTCGTTGACGCCCTTGAAGCCGTCCAGGTCGATGAAGAGCACGGCGGTGCCGGCGTCGCCCGCGCGGCGCCCGCCGAGCGCCTGGCGGACGCGCTGGGTGAACAGGGCGCGGTTGGGCAGGTCGGTGAGCGGGTCGTGCTCCGCGTTGTGCTGGAGCTGCGCCTGGAGGCGGACCCGCTCGGTGACGTCCCGGCTGTTGAAGATCAGGCCGCCCTGGTGGCGGTTGACGGTGGACTCGACGTTCAGCCAGTCGCCGGTGCCGGACCGGAAGCGGCATTCGATCCGGGTCGTGGGCTCCTGCGACGGGGGCGCGGCGAGGAACCGCCGCACCTCGTGGACGACTCCTCCCAGGTCCTCGGGGTGGATGAGGGAGGCCAGTTCGGAACCGATGAGCTCGTCCGCCTCCCGCCCGTACACGCCGGACGCGGCCGGACTGACGTAGCGCAGCACCCCGTCGGGGGCGGCGATCATGATCACGTCGCTCGACCCCTGCACCAGGGACCGGAAGTGGTTCTCCTTCTGGGCCAGTTCGTGCGTGAGGGCGATGTTGTCGAGGAGCATGATCCCCTGGCGTACCACCAGGGCGAGCACGACCGTGCATCCGGTGAAGACGACGACGCGGTCCACCGTGCGGTCCTCGATGACGTTGTAGAGGATGCCGAGCGTGCAGACCGCGGCCGCCAGGTAGGGCGTGAGGGCGGCCAGCGACCCGGCGATGGGTCGGCTGTGCGGACGGGGCCCGCGCGGCGGGGCGGGGTGGTCGTGGGCGCGGTTGGCGCCCCAGGGGGCGTACGCCAGGAGCAGTGAGCCGGCGAACCAGCCCGCGTCGAGGAGCTGGCCGGACCGGTAGTGGTCACGCAGCAGGGGCGAGGTGAACAGCGCGTCGCACAGGACGGTCAGGGCGAGCGCGGCGATGGCGGTGTGGACGGCCGAGCGGTTGGCCTGGGAGCGCCGGAAGTGCAGTGCGAGGACCATGCTGACCAGCACGATGTCCAGCAGCGGGTACGCCAGGGAGAGCGCCGCCCGCGCGACGCTCTCGCCCTCGAAGCGGGCCGTGTGGGCGAGGGCGAGGCTCCAGGACAGGGTGAGCAGCGAACCGCCGATCAGCCAGGAGTCCAGGCCGAGGCAGATCCAGCCGGCCCTGGTGACCGGCCGCTTGGCGAGGACGAGCAGCCCGACGATGGCGGGCGGCGCGAACAGCAGGAAGAACAGGTCGGCGACGGAGGGCTGGGGCACCGCGCGGTCGAGCACGACCTCGTACCACCCCCAGACGCTGTTGCCGCCGGCCGCCATCGCGGAGGAGAACGCGAACAGCATCCAGGCGGGCCGGAAGCGGCTGCCACGCCTGCGTGCGTACACGAAGCACGAGACGGCGGCGACCAGGGCGGCGGCGCTGAGGCCGAAGTCCCCCATGATCAGAGCCATTTCCTCGGAACCCCAGCCGACGGCCGCCCCGGCGGCATAACCTGCGCACAGCACGCCCAGGAGCGCTTGGCAGAGCGGGCGGCCGGAGCTGCCCGCGCCGGTCGGGGCGCCGCCGCCCTTGGCGTCCCCGGCGTCGCCGGTGACCGGCGGGCGCCGCTCGATGAGCACGCCCGGGGCGCTCACGGGGTCACCCCCGCGAGCGGCTCGGGACGGTACGGGCGCCGGGACGGTGCCGCCGGGTGCGGATCGGCCACCGGCCCCGGCCGCGACCCGAGGGCGGGCTCCGCCTCCCGCTCCGGCTCTCGCTTCGGCTCCGGCCTCGTCGGCCGGGACGCGGTCGGGGGTCGCAGTCGGCTGCCCCGTCGCGTCGGTTCGTACGCCCATCGACCGTGCATCGCCCGTCGCCCCCCTCGGATTCTGATCGGTCATCACGTCGCTCCCCCGCGCCGGTTGGTGCTCGGTGCGGCCCCCAGATCGGGACGATACACCAGGATCGTCACTCAGGGACAGGGGTGCTCTACGCTCCGTGACGATCATCAGTGTTATGGGCACGGACGGCGCCGATATCGCTCCGGAGCGTGGTCAGGAGGTGGTGAGGACGATGTTCCGCACCGGCGCGCGCTCGGCGAAACGGGTGAGCTGGCCGGCGATCAGGCGCTTGGCGCGGGGCATGAACGCCGACGTGGAACCGCCCACGTGCGGACTGATCAGGACGCCCGGGGCGTGCCACAGGGGGTGCCCCTGGGGCAGCGGTTCGGGGTCGGTGACGTCGAGGGCGGCGTTGATCCGGCCGCCGGCCAGTTCGGCCAGGAGCGCCTCGGTGTCGACGACGGGGCCGCGGGCGACGTTCACCAGCAGGGCGCCGTCCTTCATCCGCGCCAGGAATCCGGCGTCCGCGAGGTGGTGGGTGTCGGGGGTCAGGGGCGTGGACAGGATGACGACGTCCGCCTCGGGGAGGAGGGCGGGCAGATCGGCGAGCGCCCGCACGGGACCGCGCTCTGTGGTGCGCGCGGAGCGCGCGACGCGCGCCACCCGCGCGCACTCGAAGGGCGCGAGCCGGTCCTCGATGGCGGCGCCGATCGATCCGTACCCGACGATCAGGACGGACTTGTCGGCGAGCGCCGGGTAGAAACCGGCCCGCCACTCCTCGCGGTCCTGGCCGCGCACGAAGCCGGGGAGGCCGCGCAGCGACGCGAGGACCAGCGCGAGGGTCAGCTCGGCGGTACTGGCCTCGTGGACGCCCTTGGCGTTGCACAGCGCCACGCCGGGCGGCAGCAGGCCGAGCCCCGGGGTCACGTGGTCGGTGCCCGCCGAGAGCGTCTGGACGACCCGCAGCGAGGTCATCCCGGCCATCGGGCGCACCGCTATGTCGCTGCCCTTCATGTAGGGCACGACGTAGAACACGCAGTCGGCCGGGTCGGCCGGGAAGTCCGGGCCGCCGTCCCAGAAGCGGTAGGTCAGGCCGGACCCGGCGGGGGCGGGAAGCCCATCGATCTCGTCGGCGGGAATGGGGAGCCACACGTCAGCAGTCATGGTCAGGAGGTTAGTTTGGGGGGCGGCACGAGGAGGGGTACGGGGAGTTGGAGCGCAGGACGATCGGGGCGACGGCGCTCGAAGTGGGGGCGATCGGCCTCGGCTGCATGCCGATGAGCTGGGCCTACAGTGCCTCACGACAGCGCGGCGACCGCTCGGTGCGCACCGTGCACGCCGCGCTCGACGCCGGGGTGACGCTGCTGGACACGGCCGACATGTACGGGCCGTTCACCAATGAGCTGCTGCTGGGGCGGGTCCTCAAGGAGCGCCGGGCGGAGGCCTTCGTGTCGACGAAGTGCGGGCTGCTGGTCGGCGACCAGCACATCGTGGCCAATGGCCGGCCCGGGTACGTGCGGCGGGCGTGCGACGCCTCGCTGCGGCGGCTCCAGACCGACGTCATCGACCTGTACCAGCTGCACCGCGCCGATCCCGAGGTGCCCGTCGAGGAGACCTGGGGTGCGATGGCTGAGCTGGTGACGGCCGGGAAGGTACGGGCGCTCGGGTTGTGCGCGATGGCCGTGCGGTCCCCGCGCCGGGGCGCGGCGGGGGCGTCCCGGGCGGATCGGTACGAGGGAACGATTCGGCAGCTGGAGCGGGTGCAGCAGGTCTTCCCGGTGAGCGCGGTGCAGGCCGAGCTGTCCGTGTGGTCGCCGGAGGCGCTGCGGCGGCTGCTGCCGTGGTGCGCCTCGCGGGGCGTGGGGTTCCTGGCGGCGATGCCGCTCGGCAACGGCTTCCTGACCGGCACCCTGACGCCGGGCGGCGGGTTCGAGCCCGAGGACCTGCGGGCACGGCACCCCCGGTTCACGGCCGAGATGATGGCCGCGAACCAGCCGATCGTGGTGGGGCTGCGGCGGGTGGCGGAGCGGCACGGCGGCGAGGCGGCCGGGGTCACCCCGGCACAGGTGGCGCTGGCGTGGGTACTGGGACGGGGCCGGCACGTCGTACCGGTGCCGGGGACGAAGCACGAGCGGTGGGCGGTGGAGAACGCGCGGGCGGCCGGGTTGTCGCTGACGGCGGAGGACCTGGCGGAGATCGCGGCACTTCCGCCGGCGAGGGGGTCGTGGGACTGAATCCCCGGCGCCGGCGGTGTATCAAGGGTGGACACGCGGCTCACACCGCCGTTGAAGGGATCTCGACTGTGCAACGTCCAGCTGTGACGGCCGTGTTGGCCGCTGCCGCCCTGCTCCTCGCGGCCGGGTGCTCGTCCGGCCCCGGCGGTCACCCCGCGGCCGGCCGGAGTGCCGGATCGCCGCCGGCCGCCTCCGCCCCGCCGTCGGGCTCGCCGTCTCCCCCGGGGCCGCCCGCACCGCCCGCGAAGGGCGCGGTGGCGGTGGTGTCCACGCTCACCGAGGGGCTGAAGTCGCCGTGGGGCCTGGCCGCCCTGCCGGACGGCGACCTCCTGGTCTCCTCGCGCGACGAGGGGACGATCACCCGGGTCGACGCGGAGACCGGCGCCAAGACCGTGCTGGGCTCGGTGCCGGGGGTCGCTCCGGGGGGCGAGGGCGGCCTGCTGGGGCTGGCGGTCTCACCGGCGTACGCCTCGGACCACCTGGTGTACGCCTATTTCACCACCGAGTCGGACAACCGCATCGCCCGCATGCTGTACGACGAGCGGAGGCCGGCCGGCCGGCAGCTCGGCGCACCGGACACGGTGCTGCGGGGCATCCCCAAGGGCACCGTCCACAACGGCGGGCGGATCGCGTTCGGCCCGGACAAGATGCTGTACGCGGGCACCGGCGAGACCGGTGACACCGGGCTGGCCCAGGACGAGGACTCGCTGGCCGGGAAGATCCTGCGCATGACGCCCGACGGACAGCCGGTGCACGGCAACCCGTCCGAGGACTCGGTCGTCTACTCGTACGGGCACCGCAATGTGCAGGGGCTGGCCTGGGACGCGGACAAGCGCCTGTGGGCGGCCGAGTTCGGGCAGAACACCTGGGACGAGCTGAACCTGATCGAGCCCGGCAGGAACTACGGCTGGCCCCGTACGGAGGGGAAGGGCGGCCGCACCGGCTTCGTCGACCCGGTCGCCCAGTGGAGGACCTCCGACGCCTCCCCGAGCGGCATCGCCGTCGCCGCGGGCTCGGTGTGGGTGGCCGGGCTGCGCGGCGAGCGGCTGTGGCGCGTCCCGCTGGCCGGGGCGGAACCTTCGGCGGCCCCCCAGCCGTTCCTGGCGGAGCGGTACGGCCGGCTGCGCACGGTGCTGGCGGCGGGCGGCAACAAGGTCTGGCTGGTGACCAGCGAGACGGACGGCCGGGGCACGCCGGAGGCGGCCGACGACAGGATCCTCCAGCTGGAGGTGAAGTGAGGGGCAGAAGCCGGTGTTCGACCTCATGGAGGCACTCTTCGGGTCAGGTCGGAAGCACGCGGACGACGAGCGCCGGCGGCTGGAGCTGACGCGCGAGGACGCGGGCGACGGTGACCCGGCGCGTGGCCCGATGGACCTCGCCTCCGGCACCGTCACCATCCGCGTCCCCCGGGTCCCGGACGCCTGAGCCCCCGGCGGGCCGGTGACAGGCGGCGTGGCCGTCAGGCCGGGACTTCGGGGAGGAGCCGCAGGCGGTGGGCCAGGGCGGCGGCTTCGCCGCGGCCCGAGACGCCGAGCTTGGCCAGGATGTTGGAGACGTGCACGCTCGCCGTCTTCGGGGAGATGTACAGCTCCTCGGCTATCTGGCGGTTGGTGCGGCCCGCCGCGACCAGGCGCAGGACGTCCTGCTCCCGGGGCGTGAGCCCGAACCCCTCGCCCTCCGGCTCCGGGGCGGCGGCCCTCGGGGCCCCCAGGGACAGGCGGGCGCGGGCGGCGAGCAGTTCCAGGTCCTCGCGCAGCGGGCGGGCGCCCAGGTGCCCGGCGACGAGGTGGGCCTCGCGGACCAGTTCGGCGGCCCGGTCGCGGTGGCCGCCCCGGGCGAGCAGCGCGTCCGCCCAGCGGTACCGGGCGCGCGCCAGCTCGTAGGGGCGTTCCAGGGGATCCAGGGCGGCCACGACCTCCGCCCAGCGGTCGGCGTCGTCGCGGCCCTCGGCGCGGGCCAGCTCGGCGGCGACGAACAGCGCGTGCGCGTGCCACACCGGGACCGGGGTGGCGAGCCGCTTGGCGTGCGCGCGGATCAGCGCCAGTGCCTCGGTGCGGCCCTCCTCCGCGGCGGGCAGCCCGCGCGCCTCCGCCTCGGCCGTGGCGGCGACCAGCAGCAGCGGCCACGCGTACCGCTGGCTGCCGACCGGGAAGCCGTCACGCGCCGCCGCGGCCAGCCCGTCCCGTACGTCGGCGATGCGGCCCCGCGCCGCCGCGACGCCCAGCTCGACCTGGGCCAGCGGCAGCAGGTACTGCATCATCGGGTCGTGCCGGCCGTAGGCGTCACGGGCGAGCGCCAAGTGCTCGGCGGCGACGGCCGGTTCGCCGCGCAGCCAGGCGAGCTGGGCACGCCTCAGGTGCGCCCCGCCGCGCGGCTTGGTGCTGTAGGCGATGCGCTGGAGCCGGTGCGCGCCCTCGCTCGCCTCATCCCAGTGGCCCAGCGACATCCGCGACTCGACGAGGTTGCTCAGCACCCAGCCCTCGTTGTCGCGCAGGCCGCACTCGCGGGAGAACGCCAGTCCTTCCGCCGCGACGCGGACCGCCTCCCGGGAGCGCCCGACGGACTCCAGGCAGGAGGGGATGTTGACGTAGGCACGTCCGGCCTCGTTGCGCACGCACAGCTCGCGGGCGCGGTCGAGGACGGCGTGCATCTCCGCCAGGCCGGCCTCGATGTCGCCCGCGTCGACCATCAGACCGCCCAGTGTGAGGCGGGCGTTCAGCTCGACCGGCTCGGCCTTGACCAGGCGGGCGTACTCGACCGCCCGCTCGGCCGCGGCGAGGCTCTCCGGGCCGGGCGCGTGCAGCATGCCCCAGCCGGCGGCGACGGCGAGGACCTTCGCGTGGACGGCGGACGGCGGCAGGCCGCGGACCAGCTCCTGGGCGGTGGCGATCTCGGACCAGCCGTCGCCGCGCCCGAGGTTCGACATCAGCCGGGACCGCTCGGTCCAGAACCAGGCGGCGCGCTGGGGGTCCTCGCCGCCGGAACGGCCGGCCGGGTCGCTCTCGTCGTCGAGGAGCCGCAGAGCCCGCTTCACGATCTTCAGGGCCCGTTCCCGCTCGCCGCAGAGCCGCGCGGCCACGGCCGCCTCGGCCAGCAGGTCGAGGTAGCGCAGGGGGGTCGTGTCGGGACAGCCGCAGGCCGGGTACGCCTCGGCGTAGTCGATGGGCCGCAGGGAGGCGCGTACGTCCTCGGGCACGTCGTCCCACAGCTCCATGCCGCGCTCCAGCAGGCGCAGCTGCTCGGCGTGGGCGTGGCGCTTGCGGGCCTCGACGGCGGCGCGGAGGACGACGGGCAGCGCGTTGGCGGCGTCATGCGCGTGGTACCAGTAGCTGGCCAGGCGGGTGGTGCGCTCGTCGGCCCGTACGAGACCGGGGTCGGCCTCCAGCGCCTCGGCGTAGCGCCGGTTGAGGCGGGAGCGCTCGCCGGGCAGCAGGTCGTCGCTGACGGCCTCGCGCACCAGGGAGTGGCGGAAGCGGTAGCCCTCGCCGTCGGGCACTGCTTGCAGGATGTTGGCGTTGACGGCGGCGCGGAGCGCCTCGATGAGGTCGTCCTCGGGCAGCCGGGCGACGGCGGCGAGCAGGCCGTACTCCACGGTGGAGCCGCCCTCGGCGACGATCCTGGCGACCTTCTGGGCATCCTCGGAGAGCCGTTCCACCCGCACCAGCAGCAGGTCGCGGAGGGAATCGCTGAGCGCACCGGGTCCGCAGTCGTTCTCCTGGCAGACCACGAGTTCCTCGACGAAGAAGGCGTTGCCGTCGGAGCGGCGGAAGACGTCGTCGACGAGGGCGGCCGCGGGCTCGGCGGCCAGGATGCCGGTCAGCTGACGGTGGACCTCCGTGCGGGTGAACCGGGGCAGTTCGATGCGGCGCACGGTCCGCAGCCGGTCCAGCTCGGCGAGCAGGGGCCTCAGCGGGTGGCGGCGGTGGATGTCGTCGGCGCGGTAGGTGGCGATGACGACGAGCCGGCCCCGGCGCAGGGTGCGGAAGAGGTAGGCGAGCAGGTGGCGGGTGGAGGTGTCGGCCCAGTGCAGGTCCTCCAGGGCGAGGACGACCGTACGGTCGGCGGCGATGCGCTCCAGGAGGCGGACGGTCAGCTCGAAGAGCCGGGCGGTGCTGTCCTCGTTGTACGGTTCGGGGCCGGCGGCGTCCCCCAATTCGGGCAGGAGTCGGGCCAGTTCGCCCTCCTGACCCCGCGCAGCGGCGGCGAGCTCCTCGGGAAGGGTGCGGCGCAGGGCGCGCAGCGCGGTGGAGAACGGGGCGAACGGCAGCCCGTCCGCGCCGATCTCGACGCAGCCCCCGACGGCGACGACGGCGCCCCGGGCGCACGCCTCGCCCAGGAACTCCTCCAGCAGGCGCGTCTTGCCGACGCCCGCCTCACCGCCGACGAGCAACGCCTGCGGCTCTCCCGCGGTGGCGCGGGAGAGCGCTTCGGTGAGGGCGGTCAACTCACCGGCTCGGCCGACGAACACCGGACTGACGGACCTGGTCTCCACGTCGCCGAGCATCGCACAGACCTGCGACGACGCGGCACTGGATATCGGTGCGACGGCCATGCCCGGGCGTCCTCCGTCCGTCCCGCGGCCGTCACGCGGCCGTCGCGAACCGGCCGTGGTCGGTGTTCACCTGCCCTTCGGAGGCGTGGCCGCCTGATCGGCGGACGAGGGAACGACGGGCCTTGCGGGCGGCCCTGGCGACGCCGGCCAGCCGCTGGGCGTCGGCCTCGCGGAGGAGGTCGGCGTGACGGGCCTGCTGGAGTTCGTAGGCGAACATCGGGTTCTCCCTGGTGGGTCGGGGCGTTCGGTGAATGCCTCGACTCTCGTCCCCCAGGGGGTCGGACCGCATCGGGCGACTGCCGCATCTTGGCGCGCGGGGGGTCCTTAGGCACGCCCGCGAGGTCCTCAGGCCGGCGCGGACGCGTCCCGGGGACACCTCAGGAGCCCGTGCCGGGCAGCGGGAGGAACGGGTGGGCGCGGGTGCCCGCGCACGGCCGGGGCGTCATGGGCGTCGTGGATTGCCGTCCGGCACGCCGGGCGCCGTGTGCGAGAGGCCCTCAGCGCGCCTCTCGGGGTGCCGCGCGCCACTCCGGGGCCAGGACGGACCAGATCTCCATGTCGTGCCGCACGCCCTGGTAGGGGTAGCTCTCGCGGAGCACGCCCTCCTTGGTCATGCCCAGCCGCTCGGCGACCTTGATGCTCGCGGTGTTCGCCGAGGAGACCTGCCATTCGACGCGGTGCAGGCCGCGCTCGTACACCGCCCAGTCGATCAGGACGCGGACCGCGCGGGTGACCAGTCCGCGGCCGGACACCGACGGTTCCAGCCAGCAGCCCGCCTCGCAGGTGCCGTCGGTGGTGTCCATGAGCCGCAGCATGACTCCGCCGACGAGGGTGCCGTCCAGCCGGATGCCGAGGATCCGTCCCTTGTCGGCGGCGGTCTTGTCGGCGTACGCCTGGAGGAAGGCCCGCGCCGAGGGCAGGTCGGCGCAGACGGTCGGGAGCGCGACGTACCGCCCGATGTACTCCCTACCCCGGTCCATGTGGGCCAGGAACTCCTCGGCCTGCCACGGTTCGAGGGGGCCCAGTTCGGCTCCGTCGTCACCCAGGGATATCGCGAACACCGTCGTGCCCCTCCACCACTACGGCACGAGCTGTCCGTCGTCGCTCGCGCGCTGCCAAGGGATCTTCGCACGACTGGAATCGCGGCACTCGGGATTCTCGATGCTGATGCGCGGCAGGACCCGGTCGAGCCACGCGGGCAGCCACCAGTTGGCGCCCCCGAGCATGTGCATGAGCGCCGGGACCAGGAGCGTACGGAGGACGAACGCGTCGAGGGCCACGGCGGCCGCCAGGCCGATGCCGAACATCGCGATCACGCGGTCGCCGGAGAGGACGAACGCCAGGAAGACGGCGATCATGATGACGGCGGCGGAGTTGATGACCCGGCTGGTCTCGGCGAGGCCCACCCGGACGGCCCGCCGGTTGTCCCCGGTCTCCAGCCACTCCTCGTACATCCGGCTGACCAGGAAGACCTGGTAGTCCATGGAGAGCCCGAAGAGCACGGACACCATGATCACCGGCAGGAACGGTTCGATGGGCCCCGCCCGGCCGAGCCCGAGCAGTTCGCTGCCCATCCCCCACTGGAAGATGGCGACGACCACGCCGAAGGCGGACGCGACGGCGGCCACGTTCATCAGGGCCGCCTTGAGCGGGATCCCGATCGAGCGGAAGGCGAGCAGGAGGAGCAGGGAGCCCAGGGCGACGACGACGCCGACGAACAGCGGCAGCTTGCCGACGATGATGTGCGCGAAGTCGTCGTAGCCGGCGGTGACGCCGCCGACGTACACCTCGAGGGAGGTGCCCTGCCCGGCGGTCGGCAGGACGTCGTCCCGCAGCCGGTCGACGAGGTCGCTGGTCGCTCGCGACTGCGGGGCGGAGTCCGGTACGACGGTGAGCACGGCGGTGTCGCCACTGCCGCTGTGGGTGACCGGGCCGACCGTGTCCACTCCGCTGGTGGCGCGCAGGGCGCCGGGGAGCGTGGCGAGGGCGAGCCGGTCGTCGGCGCCGTCGAGTTCGGCGACCAGGGTCAGGGGGCCGTTGACGCCGGGGCCGAAGCCCTCCGCGAGCAGGTCGTACGCCTTGCGGGTCGTCGAGGCGGCCGGGTTGTTTCCCTGGTCGGAGGTGCCGAGGTGGAGGCCGAGCGTGGGCAGGGCGAGGACCAGCATGACCACGGCGGCGACGGCGCCGAGCAGCTTGGGGTGGCGCTCGACGAACGCGGACCAGCGGGCGGCGAACCCGGTCGGCAGCTCGGGCTCCGGCCCGTGCTCGACGAGCCGGGCGCGCTCGCGGCGCGACAGGGCCCGCATGCCGATGAACGACAGCAGCGCGGGCAGCAGGGTCACGGACGCGGCGACCGTGAGGACGACGGTGAGGGAGGCCGCGACGGCGACGCCGTTGAGGAAGCCGAGTCGCAGTATCAGCATGCCCAGCAGCGCGACGCAGACCGTGGCGCCGGCGAAGACGACGGCCCGGCCGGTGGTGGCGACGGCGTTGCGCACCGCCTCGTCGACCGGGAGGCCGCGTTTGAGGCCCTTGCGGTGCCGGGTCACGATGAACAGCGCGTAGTCGATGCCGACGCCGAGGCCGATGAGCAGGCCCAGCATGGGCGCGAAGTCGGCGACGGTCATCACATGGCCCAGCAGTCCGATGCCCGCGTAGGCGGTGCCGACGCCGACGAGGGCGGTGGCGATGGGCAGGAGGCTGGCGGCGAGGGAGCCGAAGGCGAGGAAGAGCACCACGGCGGCGACGGCGACACCGACGATCTCGGCGGTGTGGGAGGCCGGTTCCTCGGTGACCGCGACGGCGCTGCCGCCGAGCTCCACCTGGACGGCGTCGCTCGCCGCGGCGCGGGCGGTGTCGACGACGGCTTGGATCCGGTCGGGCGGGATCTCGTCGGCGGGCCGGTCGAAGGCGACCGTGGCGTAGGCGGTGTGCCCGTCGTCGCTGATCCGGCCGGGTTCGAAGACCGGGCCGGAAGGGCCGGGTCCCCCCGCGGAGGCGGAGCCGGAGGCGTGGTGCGGGGCGGCGGTGCCCGCCGCGGCCGGGGGGCCGCCGGGGTCGTACGGGCCGGTGACGGACGCGACGCCGGGCAGCTCGGCGATGTCGTCGAGCATCTCGCTCATGCGGTCCTGGACGGCGGGCGCGCGGACGCCGCCCTCGGCGGTGTGCCAGACGACGGTGTCGCCGTCACCGCCCTGGCCGCGGAAGCCCTCTTCCAGGAGTGCGGTCGCCCGGCCGGACTCGGTGCCCGGGACCTCGTAGTCGTTGGAGTACGCGGAACCGGCGATGCCGGAGGCCGCCGCGACGCCGACCAGGGCGAGCAGCCAGAGCAGGACGGCGGCGAGGCGGTGCGTGACGCACCATCGGGCGAGGGCTGCCAATGGGTGTGCTCCCTGAGTGGTTCGTGGTCCTCATCGGCGATTCCCGTGAAGAACACATGACCTACGTGCCGCCACTCTGGCAGCCCAAAGAGATCCTTTGTCCGTTTCGTGGCGATACTCACAGCGGTACGGACACGGTGCGCGGAAGCTCGGGCCAGGGCTCGGGCTCCCGCGCACCCGCGGCGGCTCAGCCGGAGACGCTGGGGCGCCCGTTCTCGATGTGGCCCATCAGCCGGCGGCGAAAGCCGTCGGGACCGGTGACCTCCAGGTCGTACCAGCCGTGCGCGTCCGCGGCGGAGTACGCCACCGTGCGGCTGCGGCCGGCCTCGACCGTCACCTCCCGGGTGCGGCCGGCGGGGTCGGCCCCGGCGATGTAGCCGAGGGGCCGGACGGTGAAGGTGGCCGGGCCGTCCTCGCCGGCCGCCAGCGTGAGGTGCAGGTCGCGCCGGTGCGGATCGATGCGGGAGGCCACCTGGGCGCCGCCCGCCGCCCGGCCGGCGAACTCGCGGCGGAAGCCGTTCGGGCCGGTGATCGTGAAGCGGTACGCGTCGCCGGTGAGGGGCACCCTCCAGTGGGCGGTGCCCCTTACGTCCAGGTGCTGGGGGGCGGCGAACTCGCCGGCGTACGGGTACAGCGCGAAGGGCGCGTGCGCCGTGCCGGTGTTGCTGAGGATGACGGTCACGGCGCCCTCCCGGAGGTGCCCGTGCGCGTCGGTCTGGTAGGGCAGGGGCCGCGCGGGCCGGGTTCCGGGCTCCTGGACGGGCATGCTCTGCACCCGCGGCGGCTGCGGGCGCCAGCGGCCGGTGAACGGCGGGACGGCGGCGGGACGCTCCACCCGCGGCTGCGAGCGGCCGCGCCGGAAGTCGAACGCCGATGTCAGGTCGCCGGTGACCCGGCGCCGCCACGGCGTGATGTTGGGCTCCCGGACACCGGTCCAGGTCTCCAGGAAGCGGATCACCGAGGTGTGGTCGAAGACCTCGGAGCAGACGTAGCCGCCGACGGTCCACGGCGAGACGACGAGCAGCGGCACACGGATCCCCAGCCCCGTGGGCAGCCCCTTCCACCGCTCGTCGGTGTCGGCGGCGGGCGGCACCGGCGGCGGGACGTGGTCGAAGAAGCCGTCGTTCTCGTCGTAGTTGATCAGGACGACGGTGTGCCGCCAGACGTCGGGGTGCGAGCCCAGGGCATCCAGCACCTTGTAGACCAGGGTGGCCGAGGCGATCGGGGAGGACGCTCCGGGGTGCTCGGAGTCGATAGCGGAGGGCACGAGGTACGAGACCTCGGGCAGGGTCCCGGCGGCGACGTCCGCCCGGAAGGCGTCGGCGAGGGTGCCCGACTCGACCCGGCGCAGGCCCCGCTCGAACAGCGAGCGCTCCTGGCCGGTGAGCGTGGCGACCCCGTCCTCCAGGGCGGCGAGGAGCCGGGCCCGCTCGGCGGCGTCCGCGGTGTCGCGGACGGCCGCGTAGAAGGACTCCATGTAGGTGTGGCCGCCGGTCCTGGCCAGGGCCTTGCGGGCGATGTGCTTGAAGCTGGTGAAGAACTCGATGTTGTTGTCGGTGAAGTTCTCCCACTCCGTGTAGGTCTTCCACGTCCGGCCCGCCCGCTCCAGGCGCTCGGCGTAGGTCGGCCACGGGTAGCCGGGGTGGGTGCCCTCCGCGTACGCGGCGTTGGTGACGGCACGGCTGCCGTCGGCCTCGTACCCGGTCCAGCCGCTCCACAGGTGGTTGCGGTTGGGGCTGGTGGAGGTGTGGATCGACGAGTGGTAGGCGTCGCAGACGGTGAACGTGTCCGCCAGCTCGTAGTGCAGCGGGAGGTCGCGGCGGTCGTAGTACGCCATGGTCGCGGCCGTCTTCGCGGAGACCCAGCCGTCCATCCAGCCGTCGCGCCAGGCCTTGGCGCCGCCGCCCCAGGAGTGGTCGAGGTCGCCGATGTACTGGAGGTCCTTCTTCTGCGCCTCGGCGGCGTCACGGACCGGGAAGGGCAGGACGGTGCGGCCGAGCGGCCCGGGCTGCTCGAACACCGGCCTGCCGGAGGGCAGTTCCACGGCGTTGCGGTCGCCGAACCCGCGTACGCCGCGCAGAGTGCCGAAGTAGTGGTCGAAGGAACGATTCTCCTGCATCAGGACCACCACGTGCCTGACCGCCCGCAGCCCTCCGGCGGGCGGAGCGGCGGCCATCGCCGCCCGCAGCGAGGGTGGCAGCAGCGATCCGGCCGCGGCGGCGCCCAGAGCGCCTCCACCCAGCGCGAGCATCCTTCGGCGCGACATGTCCTGCTGCCGCGAAGTGTCCGGTGACAAGCTCGACCTCCCGTCGACGTCCCAATGGTTCGCCTGCGATCCATTGGGTGGTACGGCGGGACGGTAATGAGAGCGGGTGTCGACGGAAAGACCTCGCGACGACGGCGTGGTGAATGTCCAAGGGGCGGGGCGGAGAGTCCAAGCCTTCTGTCACCCTTCGCCCCGCGTGACCGGAATTGCCGGCGGGATTGTCATGGCTGGTGGACGCCAGAGGGGCATGAGCCACGGAACCGGGGGCAGAAGCACCAACGCTCCCCCCACGGGACGACTCCCGGCCCCCGCCACCCTCCCCCCCCCGGTGGCGGGAGCGCCGGTCCACGGCTCGGCCCCCGCACCCGTCCGGGTGCGGGGGCCGAGCGCTGCGGTCCGGGGCGGCGTCAGCCCTCGACGCCGAGCTTCTCCAGGATCAGTTCGCGCACGCGGGCCGCGTCCGCCTGGCCCCGGGTGGCCTTCATGACCGCACCGACCAGCGCGCCGGCCGCGGCCACCTTGCCCCCGCGGATCTTGTCCGCGATGGCGGCGTTGGCGGCGATCGCCTCGTCCACGGCCGTACCCAGCGCGCCCTCGTCGGAGACGACCTTCAGGCCGCGCTTCTCCACGACCGTGTCCGGGTCGCCCTCGCCGGCGAGGACGCCCTCGATGACCTGGCGGGCCAGCTTGTCGTTGAGGTCGCCGGACGCGACGAGCTCGGTCACCCGGGCCACCTGCGCCGGGGTGATGGGCAGCGCGTCGAGCGACGTACCCGACTCGTTGGCGTTGCGGGCCAGCTCGCCCATCCACCACTTGCGGGCCTGGTCGGCCGGGGCGCCCGCCTCGGTGGTGGCGACGATCAGGTCGACCGCGCCCGCGTTGAGGATGGACTGCATGTCGTGCTCGGAGACGCCCCACTCCTCGCGCAGCCGGTTGCGGCGCACGCGCGGCAGCTCGGGCAGCTGCTGACGCAGCTCCTCGACCCACTCGCGGGACGGGGCCACGGGGACGAGGTCGGGCTCCGGGAAGTACCGGTAGTCCTCGGCCTCCTCCTTCACCCGGCCGGACGTGGTGGAGCCGTCGTCCTCGTGGAAGTGACGGGTCTCCTGGATGATCGTGCCGCCCGCGTTCAGCACGCCCGCGTGGCGGCTGATCTCGTACCGCACGGCCCGCTCCACCGACCGGAGCGAGTTGACGTTCTTCGTCTCCGAACGCGTACCGAACTTCTCGGTGCCGTGCGGGCGCAGCGACAGGTTCACGTCGCAGCGCATCTGGCCCATCTCCATGCGGGCCTCGGAGACGCCGAGCGCCCTGATGAGCTCGCGCAGCTCGGCCACGTACGCCTTGGCGACCTCGGGGGCGCGCTCACCGGCGCCGGTGATCGGCTTGGTGACGATCTCGATCAGCGGGATGCCGGCCCGGTTGTAGTCCAGCAGCGAGTGCGAGGCACCGTGGATCCGGCCGGTGGCACCGCCCACGTGGGTGGACTTGCCGGTGTCCTCCTCCATGTGGGCGCGCTCGATCTCCACGCGGAAGACCTCGCCGTCCTCCAGCTGGACGTCCAGATAGCCGTTGAAGGCGATCGGCTCGTCGTACTGCGAGGTCTGGAAGTTCTTCGGCATGTCCGGATAGAAGTAGTTCTTCCGGGCGAAACGGCACCACTCGGCGATCTCGCAGTTGAGCGCGAGGCCGATCTTGATGGCGGACTCGACGCCGACCGCGTTGACGACCGGGAGCGAGCCGGGCATGCCGAGGCAGGTGGGGCAGGTCTGCGAGTTGGGCTCGGCGCCCAGCTCGGTCGAACACCCGCAGAACATCTTGGTCTTGGTGCCGAGCTCGACGTGCACCTCGAGCCCCATGACGGGGTCGTAGGCGGCGAGGGCGTCCTCGTACGACACCAGCTCAGTGATGACGGTCACGGAAAACTTTCCCTCTCAGCCGAACAGGACGTCGTCGTCACCGACGCGCTTCAGCTCGCGCACCAGGATGGCGAGGCCGGTCGCGATGGCGGCGGCGGACACGACGGCGTCGATCAGCAACAGCGTGTCGCTCTCGCCACGCGCCTTGCGCGCCTGCTTGAACACGCTGAGCACGCCGAAGGCGGTGGTGCCGATGGACAGATACGTTCCGGCGCGGGACTTCTTGAAGCCCTTGGCCTTGGTCAGTGTGCTCACAGCGAGGGAGCCTCCTCCAGCAGCGGGTGGCCCCAGCGTGCCACGAAGGCGGCCTCGACGGCCGCGCCGACCTTGTACAGCCGGTCGTCCTTCATGGCGGGGGCGATGATCTGCAGACCGACCGGCAGGCCGTCCTCGGGGGCCAGGCCGCAGGGCAGCGACATGGCGGCGTTGCCGGCCAGGTTGGTCGGGATGGTGCAGAGGTCGGCGAGGTACATCGCCATCGGGTCGTCGGCACGCTCGCCGATCGGGAAGGCGGTGGTCGGCGTCGTCGGCGAGACGATCACGTCGACCTGCTCGAAGGCCTTCTCGAAGTCACGCGTGATCAGCGTCCGCACCTTCTGCGCGCTGCCGTAGTACGCGTCGTAGTAGCCGGAGCTGAGCGCGTACGTGCCGAGCATGATCCGCCGCTTGACCTCGTCGCCGAAGCCGGCCTCACGGGTGAGCGCGGTGACGTCCTCGGCGGACTTCGTGCCGTCGTCGCCGACCCGCAGGCCGTAACGCAGGCCGTCGAACCGGGCGAGGTTGGAGGAGCACTCCGACGGGGCGATCAGGTAGTACGCCGACAGCGCCAGGTCGAAGGACGGGCAGTCCAGCTCGACGATCTCGGCGCCCAGCTCCTTCAGCAGCCCGACGGACTCGTCGAACCGCTGGACGACTCCTGCCTGGTAGCCCTCGCCGCGGAACTGCTTGACGACACCCACGCGCATGCCCCGCACCGAGCCGTTGCGCGCGGCCTCGACGACCGGCGGTACCGGCGCGTCGATGGACGTCGAGTCCATCGGGTCGTGGCCCGCGATGGCCTCGTGCAGCAGCGCCGCGTCCAGCACGGTCCGCGCACAGGGCCCGCCCTGGTCGAGGCTGCTGGAGAACGCCACCATGCCGTAGCGGGAGACACCGCCGTACGTCGGCTTGACGCCCACCGTGCCGGTGACGGAGGCGGGCTGGCGGATGGAGCCGCCGGTGTCGGTGCCGATGGCGAGCGGCGCCTCGTAGGAGGCGAGCGCCGCGCTGGAGCCGCCTCCCGACCCGCCCGGGATCCGGGTCAGGTCCCACGGGTTGCCGGTCGGGCCGTAGGCGCTGTTCTCGGTCGACGACCCCATGGCGAACTCGTCCATGTTGGTCTTGCCGAGGATGACGACGTCGGCGTCGCGCAGCTTCCGCACGAGCGTCGCGTCGTAGGGCGGGATCCAGCCCTCCAGGATCTTCGAACCGACGGTCGTCGGCATGTCCCGGGTGGTGAAGATGTCCTTGAGCGCGAGCGGTACGCCCGCGAGCGGGCCGAGCTTCTCGCCCTTGGCCCGCTTCTCGTCCACGGCGCGGGCCTGGGCGAGTGCGCCCTCCCGGTCGACGTGCAGGAAGGCGTGCACCTTCTCGTCGACGGCCTCGATCCGGGCCAGGTGGGCCTCGGTGACCTCGACGGCCGTGAGCTCGCCGGACGCGATCTTCTCGGCGATCTCGGCGGCGGTGAGCTTGATGCAGCTCTCGATTGTGTTCTTGGCCGTCATGTCAGTCCTCCCCCAGGATCTGCGGCACCTTGAAACGCTGCTGCTCCTGGGCGGGCGCGCCGGAGAGCGCCTGCTCGGGGGTGAGCGAGGGACGGACCTCGTCCGCGCGCATGACGTTGGTCAGCGGCAGCGGGTGGGAGGTCGGGGGTACGTCTTGGTCGGCGACCTCGGAGACGCGGGCGACCGCGCCGATGATGTCGTCGAGCTGTCCGGCGAAGTGGTCGAGCTCTTCGTCCTTCAGCTCAAGACGTGCCAGCCGGGCGAGGTGGGCGACCTCCTCGCGCGTGATGCCAGGCATGCAGCGATCCTCAGGGTGAGTGTGATGGTTTTGGCCCAATCCTATGGGGCGGGGCCCCCTGCCCGTTAAACGGTTTGCCCCGGGCGCACCGCGGAGCCGTGCGCGGCCGCCCCGCGGGGGCCGTGCGGAGGGCTGCCCGGGGCGTGCGGAGGGCCGTACCGGGCCGGGCGGGCGACGTGCGGAGGGCCGTGCGGGCGACGTGCCTGGACGTCCCCGCGGTGACCGGACGCGGCACGGGCACCCGGCGGCCGGCCGCCGGGCGGGGCGCCGCCCCCGCGCGGGTGGGGGCCCCGTCCGGCGGGGCTACTGCACCACCTGGTCGGCGTCCTGCGGGGCCGGGGGGGCCGGGGGCGGCGGCGGGAGTTCACGGGACGGGCGGTGCCAGCCCGCTTCGCCGCGGGCGCGGAGCCAGGCCGTCGTCTCGGCCGGCGGCATCGCCGCGGCGACCAGCCAGCCCTGGACCGCGTCACAGCCGAGGTCCCTCAGGCGCTCCCAGGTCTCGTCGTCCTCCACGCCCTCGGCGACCACGAGCAGGCCCAGCGAGTGGGCCAGGTCGACGGTGCAGCGGACGATCTCGGCGTCCTCGTTGTCGACGGCCAGCCGCGCCACGAACGAGCGGTCGATCTTCAGCTCGCTCACCGGCAGGCGCCTGAGGTGGACCAGCGACGAGTAGCCGGTGCCGAAGTCGTCGAGGGACATCTTCACCCCGTGCGCGGTGAGCCCGGCCAGGGTGTCGGCGGCGCGCTCCGGGTCCTCCAGCAGGACGTGTTCCGTTATCTCCAGCTGGAGGGCGCCCGGAGGCACCCCGTGGCGGGCCAGGCGCGCGGCGACCGCGCCCGCGAAGCCGGGGGTGTGGACGTCACGGGGGGAGACGTTCACGGCGACCGGGACGTACAGCCCCTGGGCGCGCCACTTGGCGACCTGGCCGAGCGCCGTCTCCAGGACGTACTCCGTGAGGTGCGGCATCAGTCCGGAGGACTCGGCGATGGCGATGAACTCGTCGGGCGGGACCTTGCCGCGCTCCGGATGCATCCAGCGCACCAGCGCCTCCAGCCCGGCGACGTGTCCGTCGAACCGGACCTTCGGCTGGTAGTGCAGCTCCACGTCGCCGGCGTCCAGGGCGCGGCGCAGGTCGCCGAGGAGGCCGAGCCGGTCGGGGGTGTTGGAGTCGCGCTTCGACTCGTACACCTCGACGCCGGTGCGGTCGCGCTTCGCCTGGTACATGGCGACGTCCGCGCGCTGGAGCAGCCCTTCCGCGTCCCGCGCGTGGTCGGGGAAGACGGCGACGCCGGCGCTGGCCTCCAGCACCAGCGTCAGCCCGTCCAGGTCGAGCGGCGAGGACAGTTCGGCGGCGAGCTGCCGGGCCACCCGCTGGGCGCTGGTGGTGGAGTCGGCGACCGGCAGGAGTACGGCGAACTCGTCGCCGCCGAGCCGGGCGGCCTCCGCGCCGCGCGGCAGCGCCAGCCGCAGCCGGTCGGCGATCTGGAGCAGCAGCCGGTCCCCCGCCAGGTGTCCGAGTGTGTCGTTCACCGACCGGAAGCGATCGAGGTCGATCAGCACCAGGGCCGCCCTGACCCCTTCGCCCTCGGCCTCCTCCAGCGCGGACCAGGTGCGTTCCAGCAGCCACTGGCGGTTGGGCAGTCCGGTCAGCGGGTCGCGCAGTTGTTCCTCCGCCCGCGCGCGGGCGATCCAGAGAGTGGAGTCCAGGGCGATCAGCGGCACGGCGAACAGCGGCAGCATGACCGGCAGCGAGACGGCGACGACGCAGATCAGCGGCGCGATGCCGAGCAGCGCGACCGCCACGAGCCCCTGCCGCAGCAGCGCCGTCCGGGCGGCGGTGGGCAGCCCGGCGCTCTGCGGGGCGAGCGTGTACCACAGCAGCAGGCGGGTCACCACCAGATACGCGGCGGCCGCCAGCGCGACCTCCGGCACGTCCCCGATCCCCCATTCGAGGGGCCGCCACGGCTGTTCGACCGTCGGTACGTCCCCGAACGCGGCGAGGACGAGGGCCGCCGCCCCGATGCCGAGGATGTCCGCCGCGCCGTGCAGCAGGCCCTGCCGCCAGCGGTGCCGCCGCGCCGCGCCGACCAGGACGACGACGGCGAGGCTGACCAGTCCGGCCGGCACCCAGCCGTACAGCAGCAGGACGGCCAGGGTCAGCGCGGCGCCCGAGCCCGTGCCGCCCCACCAGCGGTCGCGGCCGAGCGCGACGAGGTGGCCGACGATGATGCCGGTGAGCACGGCGAGCGACCAGCCGGCCGTGGAGCCGGGGAAGAGGGCGTGGCCGCCGCTCACGGCACCGTACAGACCGGCCGCGAGGACGAGGGCGGCGACGGCCACGACGACGTTCGGGAGCCTGGAGGCGATGCCCGCGCGGGCCGCGTACGCCCGCGGCCGTGAGACCGGGGCGGCACTCTCGGTCGGTTTCATTCCGTCCCTCTCACAGCCGGCGGTGCCGTTGCCACGCGTTGGCCCGTAGCCACGTCGGCACGGCCGGATCCAACCCCCCGGCCGGGCACGACGGGCGCCGTCTCAACAGTAGGCCGCTGAGGGCTTCGACGGGCAGCGCTCTACTGGTCTTGCCCGAATGCGACCCGGCCACCCTTATCCATCTGGTATGCGCTGAACGGGTGACCTTTTTCGGGCGTTCCCCGGCCTACTGTTCGAGCGGAACGGCCACCTCGCGCGCCGCGTCCGCACCCTGTTCGAGCAGCACACGGAAGCCGTCCTCGTTCAGGACCGGAACCTTCAACTGCATCGCCTTGTCGTATTTGGAACCGGGGTTGTCACCGACAACTACGAAAGCGGTCTTCTTCGAAACGGAACCGGTCACTTTCGCTCCGCGGCTCTGGAGGGCCTCTTTTGCGCCATCCCTGGTGTGGTCCTGGAGGGTGCCGGTCACCACGACCGTCAGCCCCTCCAGCGGACGCGGCCCCTCCTCCTCTCCCGAGCTCTCCTCCTCCATCCGTACCCCGGCCGCCCGCCACTTGCGCAGGATCTCCCGGTGCCAGTCCACCTCGAACCACTGCTTGAGGGAGGCCGCGATGGTGGGGCCCACCCCCTCGACGGCCGCCAGCTCCTCCTCGCCCGCCTGCTCGATCCGGTCGATCGAACGGAACTCGCGCGCCAGCGCCTCCGCCGCCACCGGCCCGACGTGACGGATCGACAGCCCGGTGATGATCCGGGCCAGCGGCCTCTCCTTGGCCGCCGCGATGTTCTCCAGCATCGCCAGCGCGTTCTTGCGCGGCTCGCCCTGCTGGTTGGCGAAGATCGTGACGATCTTCTCCTCGCCCGTCTTAGGGTCACGCTTGGGCAGACCGCTGTCCTGGTCGAGGACGTACGCCTTGATGGGCAGCAACTGCTCGATGGTCAGGTCGAACAGGTCGCCCTCGTCCACCAGCGGCGCCTCGGCGGGCTCCAGGGGCTTGGTCAGCGCGGCCGCCGCCACATAGCCGAAGTTCTCGATGTCCAGGCACTTGCGCCCGGCGAGGTAGAAGAGCCGCTCACGCAGCTGTGCGGGGCAGGTACGGCCGTTCGGGCAGCGGAGGTCGACGTCGCCCTCCTTCATCGGCCGCAGTGGCGTCCCGCACTCGGGGCACTCGGCGGGCATGACGAACTCCCGCTCCGTGCCGTCCCGCAGGTCGGCGACCGGCCCGAGGATCTCCGGGATCACGTCACCGGCCTTGCGCAGCACCACCGTGTCCCCGATGAGGACGCCCTTGGCCTTCACCACGTCCTGGTTGTGCAGCGTCGCGAACTCGACCTCCGAGCCCGCCACCGTGACCGGCTCCACCTGCGCGTAGGGCGTCACCCGGCCGGTGCGGCCCACACCCACCCGGATGTTGACCAGCTTGGTGTTGACCTCCTCCGGCGCGTACTTCCACGCGATCGCCCAGCGCGGCGCCCGCGAGGTGGAGCCGAGCCGTCCCTGGAGCGGGATCTCGTCGAGCTTGACGACCACGCCGTCGATCTCGTGCTCCACCGAATGGCGGTTCTCGCCGAAGTACGCGATGAACTCCCGTACGCCGGCGATGTCGTCGACCACCTTGTTGTGCCCGGCCGTCGGCAGGCCCCACTCGCGCAGCAGCTCGTACGCCTCCGACAGCCGGCCGATCTCCAGGCCGTCGCGCGCGCCGATGCCGTGCACCACCATGTGCAGCGGCCGGGTGGCGGTCACCTTCGGGTCCTTCTGGCGCAGCGATCCGGCCGCCGCGTTGCGCGGGTTGGCGAAGGGCTTGTCACCGGCTTCCACCAGGCGGGCGTTCAGCTCCTCGAACTTCTCCATCGGGAAGTAGACCTCCCCGCGGATCTCGACGAGGTCCGGGATCCGGTCGCCCTTCAGCCGGTCGGGCACGTCCGAGATCGTGCGGACGTTCGGCGTGATGTCCTCACCCGTGCGGCCGTCGCCCCGGGTGGCCGCACGGGTCAGGCGCCCCTTCTCGTACGTCAGGTTGACGGCGAGGCCGTCGACCTTCAGCTCGCACAGGAAGTGGTACTCCGAGGTGCCGACGTCCTTGGCGACCCGGTCCGCCCAGCCGGCCAGCTCCTCGTCGTCGAAGGCGTTGTCCAGCGACAGCATCCGCTCGCGGTGCTGGACGGCCGTGAACTCCGTCGCATAGGACCCCGCGACCTTCTGGGTCGGCGAGTCCGGCGTACGGAGCTCCGGGTACTCCTCCTCCAGGGCCTCCAGCGAGCGCAGCAGCCTGTCGAACTCGGCGTCGCTGACGACCGGCTGGTCCTTCACGTAGTACCGGAAGCGGTGCTCCTCGACCTGCTCGGCCAGCTGCGCGTGCTTGTCCCGTGCCTCCGCCGGCACGACGTCCTGCTGTTCGACAGCCACCGTCATTCCTCCCGTTACTGACGTCACTCAGGGTTGTCCGCGAGCGATCTCGCCGCCTTGGCGCAGTGGGCGAGCGCGGCGCGGGCGTACGCGGGTGACGCACCCGCCAGCCCGCACGACGGGGTGATCACCAGCGACTCGGCGAGAGTCCCCGGATTCAGCCCCAGCCTGCGCCACAGCGTCCTGACACCCATGACGCTACCGGCAGGGTCTGACAATGGAACGTCGGTCGACTCGACGACGCCCACCAACAGCCTCGTGCCTCCCTCGACCGCTTCCCCGATCTGCTCCTCGTCACGCTCGGTGAGCAAGCCGAAATCGAACGAGATGCCCTCCGCACCGGCGCGCCGCAGCAGCGCGAACGGCACGTCCGGGGCGCACGAGTGCACGATCACCGGCCCGTGGCCCTCGTTCACCGCGACGACGTCCCGCAGCGTGCCCTCCACGAGCTGCCGGTCCACCGCCCGGTACGTGCGGTAGCCGCTCGCGGTCCGCACCTGCCCGCGCAGTACGGCGGTGAGGGACGGCTCGTCGAGCTGGAGCGCCACCCGCGCGCCCGGCACCCGGCGCCGCACCTCCGCGAGGTGGGCGCGCAGCCCCTCCGCCAGCGAGGCCGCCAGGTCCCGGGTGGCGCCCGGGTCGCCGAGGGCCGCCTCGCCACCGCGCAGCTCCAGCGCGGCGGCCAGCGTCCAGGGCCCCACGGCCTGGACCTTCAGCAGCCCCTCGTACCCCTGGGTGTACTCCTCCAGGGCGTCGAGGTCCTCCCTCATCCACGACCGGGCCCGACGGGTGTCGCGGCCCGGCCGGTCGCTGATCCGCCAGCCGCTCGGCTCCACGTGCGCGTACATCTCCACGAGCAGCCCGATGGTCCGCCCGATCATGTCGGCGCCCGGGCCGCGCGCGGGCAGCTCGGCGAGGTACGGGAAGTCCTCGAAGCTGCCGGTGACGGTCCTGGCGGCCTCCCGCGCGTCGCCGCCCGGCATGGATCCGATCCCGGTGGCCGGGCCCCAGCTGAAGTCGTCGTCGCTCATCGTCCGGGCCGCACCGTCAGGTCGTTGATCTCCGCGTCGCGCGGCAGGTCGATGGCCGTCAGGATCGCCGTGGCGACCGACTCCGGGTCGATCCAGCGGGAGGCGTCGTACTCCTTGCCCTCCTGCTGGTGCACCTTGGCCTGCATGGGGCTGGCCGTGCGGCCCGGGTACACGGACGTCACGCGCACTCCGGCCGCGTGCTCCTCGTGGCGCAGCGAGTCGGCCAGCGCCTTGAGGCCGTGCTTGGAGGCGGCGTACGCCGACCATTCGGCGTGCGCGTTCAGCCCGGCGCCGGAGTTGACGAACACCACGTGCCCCTGGGAGACCCGCAGCTGCGGCAGGACGAGGCGGGTCAGTTCGGCGGGGGCGATGAGGTTGACCTCCAGCTGGCTCCGCCACGCCTTGGTGGTGAGGTCGCCGACCCGCCCGAGGTCGACGACGCCCGCGACGTGCAGCAGCGAGTCGAGCCGGTCGGGCAGGGTCTGGTGGGAGAAGGCCCAGGAGAGCCGGTCGGGATTGGCGAGGTCGCCGACGA
Organism: Streptomyces sp. NPDC045701; assembly: GCF_056432045.1. NCBI lineage: Bacteria > Bacillati > Actinomycetota > Actinomycetes > Kitasatosporales > Streptomycetaceae > Streptomyces > Streptomyces sp. NPDC045701. The sequence goes on from NZ_JBWKJV010000015.1 coordinate 111,652, forward strand.
GGGTGCGGGCACCCGGGTAGGTGCCGGCCAGTTCCTTCGCGCGCCCGGCGTCACGGGCCAGCAGGACGAGTTCGTCGCCCCGCTCGTGCAGGCGGCGGGCGACGGCCGCGCCGATGCCGGAACCCGCCCCGGTGATCATGTGTGTAGCCATACGGGCCATGCTCGCATCCGGACGGCGGCTACCGGATCCCGGCGCTCTCCTCCAGGTAGGCGAGGGCCGACACCCCGTCCTCCGCGAAGAACACCAGGTCGGTGAGCGGCAGGGGCAGGAACCCCTCGGCCTCCATGCGCCGGAACTGCTCCTTGAGCCCGTCGTAGAAGCCGGCCGCGTTGAGCAGCACCACGGGCTTGGTGTGCTTGCCGTGCTTCTTCAGCTCCAGGATCTCGGTGGCCTCGTCGAGGGTGCCGGTACCGCCCACCATGATCACCACGGCGTCGGACCTGGCCAGCATCAGTGCCTTCCGCTCGGCGAGGTCCCGGGCGAACACCATCTCGTCGGCACCGGCCCGCGCCTTGGCGGCCAGGAAGTCCACGGACACGCCGACGAGCCGCCCGCCCGCCTTCTCCACGCCGTCCGCCACGACCTTCATCAGACCGGTGTCGCTGCCGCCCCACACCAGGCAGTGGCCCCCCTTGCCGAGCAGCTCGGCGAACTCGCGGGCGGGGACGGTGTACCGCTCGTCGAGGTCGGCGGCGGAGAGGAAGACACAGATGTTCATGGCTCAACCGTACGGGGAATCGCCCACGCGGCCCGCCCGTTGTACCGGCCATGACGGGACACCGCATCACCATCGAGCAGGGCACCGACCACGTACGCGTCGTGCACGACGGGCACCTGATCGCCGAGAGCCGGCGGCCGCTCGTGCTGCGCGAGACGGGCTGCCCCGTGCGCTACTACCTGCCCGCCGAGGACGTCCGCACGGAGCTGCTGTCGGCGTCCGACACCCACACGTACTGCCCGTTCAAGGGAACCGCGTCCTACTGGTCCCTGCCCGGGACGAAGGACGCGGTATGGGCCTACCCCGACCCCAAGCCGGAGGTCGCCGAGATCAGGAACCACCTCTGCTTCTACGGGACGCAGGTGGTGTGACGGCGACCCGCGAACTCACCGCGCCGCCGGCCTGGAGGACGGGAGGGGCGCCTCGGCGGACCAGAACGCGGAACGGACGTTGGGGGTGGGGATCTGCCCCGGCGGGTAGGCGGGGCCGTTGGGTTCCGATGTGGGCGGGGCGACGTCGGACTTGTGTACGCAGGGGGTTGCGACTTCGAAGAAGGCTTGGCCCTTGTAGCCGAATACCAGGCTGATCCCGAATCCCTCCGGAGACCGGGCGTACATTCTGGGGCGCTCCTTACTGGGATGCACAGTCGTGATCTCGTAACCGCTCGCCCTCCAGAATTGCTGAATTACGCCAAGGAAGTTACCTCTCCGCTCGGCGGAGATAACGGTTGTCACCGTGCGACGGCGCGACACATCGCAGCTACCAGCCGTCGTCGTGTCATGGGCCCACTGAATTGCCGGCACGACCGCGCTTATTGTCGCGTCCAGCATCGCGTCCGCACGTTCCGCCGCACCCTGCATGTCCATTCCGGTCGGTCCCATTCCTCGTTCCATGCTCGGAGACGTGCATGCCCCCAAGAGGACACCTGACATGACGATCGCGAATGACATCCGGATTACCCCGCCGACTCGCTTCACCGGTGCTCCTCCCTAACAACATCCTGGGGCCGACCTGCAACGATCGTGGCGATGTTGTCTGCGGACACTTGGTCCTTCTTGGGAGTGAAGTACTGGGAATGTGCATTCATCAGCCCCAGCTCCACCCCTTCCTGCGCACTGACGCCCATAAACGGGGGCCCAGGATCCACCTTGAAGCGCTGGGCGCCGAAGGCCGCACTCGCCGGGTCCTTGCCGAAGTAGTTGTCGTCGTTCCCCCGGTCGAAGACGTCGCCGTAGAGGAGCGATCCGACCGGACCGGCGAAAGCCATTTCGCCCTTCGTCGGGGCCCTGGTGACCAGGTCGTTGTCGGCCGCGCCGACGAAGACGTGGCTTCCGTCGACACCGAGGTCGTCCGCCTTGTCCACCCCCACGCCAGGGCTGCCGAGCAGGATGACGTCGTCGACGCCCGGGATGCCGCCGGACTGTTTGGCCGCCGTGCCCACGGTGTACGAGCCGTAGGAGTGGCCGATGGCCGTCAGGTGAGGGTCCTGGTTGGTGTTCGTCGCCTCAAGTCCCGCCATGAACCGGTTGTACGCGGGGGCTCCCCGTTCCGCGTCGCCGGCCGCCGCGACGTCGGCGAGCTGAGGGGCGTCGTAGCCCAGCCAGATGACGGACGCGCTGGACGGATCCACCCTTCGGGCCCCGAGCGCGGTGTCCTCGGCGCGCTTCATCGTGTCGTCGACGAACTCGCCGTTCAGCTTCGTGCCCAGGCCCGGCACGTACGCCGACACGTTCCGCGCGGTGTCGGGGTTGCCGTAGGAGATGATCGCGCGGCCGTTGCCCTCGTCGCCGATGCCCAGCAGGTACATGGGAGGGACGCTCGGCTCCCGGAGTTTGTCCTGGATCATGCGCAGCGCCTCCAGCTTCGTGCGCGAGTCGTCGTCGTGCCGCCTCGACAGCTCGTCGGCGAGCAGCGGCAGGTAGGTGCGGTTCGCCTCGTCGCGTGCGGCGGCCGGGATGCCGTCGAGGCCGCCGATCAGGTCAGGGGCCACGTCGATGTACTCCCGGCGCTGCTCCTCGGGGAGGCCGTCCCACCAGGCCTTCAGCTCGGCCGGGGAGGCGTCCGCGGGGACGGCGTCGCCGAGGTGCCGGCCCGCCGCGGTGCGGACGCTCGCGGTGTCGCGGGCGGCGTCCGCGAGGGTGGCCGCGGTGACGTCGAGGCCCTTCGCCGCCTTGAGCCGGTTCAGCGTCGTGGCGTACCTGCGGTCGATCTCCGCAGCGGCCCGGACGGCTCGCGCGATGCGGTCGGCGATGGCCTGGGCCTTCTCCGCGTGCGGGTTGAGCGGCCGGACGGCCGGGGGTGGCCCGGCCAGATCCGGTGCCCGGTCCAGGGGGAGGCGCCCGTCGCCGCGGGCGTGGCCGCCCGGGGTGGGGGTCTCACCCGCAAGGGTGGCCGCGGTGGCGGGCGGGAAGCTGACGGAGCCGTCCTCGTGGACGGTGAACCGCAGTTCGGCGGCCTCCTCCAGCGCCTGCCGCAACTGCCGCTGCGGCTCCGCCAGATCGGCAGCCAGGGCGTTCAGGGTGGTCCGGACGAGACCGCACTCGGTGTGCAGGTACTGGTAGTTGCGGCTCAGCCGCCGGAGGCGGGCGAGGGCCGCCGCGGCGGACCGGCTGTCCTGGGTCTCCCGCAGCCGCGCCGCCATCAGGCGGTCCACGCGGACGCGGTCCGCACCGGACCGGGCGGACACCTCGTGCCACGCGTCGCCCGCGCCCTCCAGCGCGGCCGGCCTCAGGTCACGCAGGGCGCGCCATGTGAGGGTGGTGCCGGTCACCGGTGCCCCCCGTCCGTCCGGGCGCCGCCGAAGGAGTGCCCGACCGCCGTGTCGGTCTCGCCCAGCTCCTTGGCGACCTTCGACAGGGCGCCGGTCAGGAGCGCGCACTCGTCCCGTACGGCGGCGAGGCGTTCCTCCCAGGAGGTCAGCACGGCCCGTAACGAGGCCACGGACGCCAGCCCCGCCCCCGCGGCCCCGACGCCCTCGTGGCCGGTACCGAGCGAGCGGCGACCGCCCTCCGCCCGTACGCGCAGTTCGTCCGCGGTGCCGGACGCGCCGGTCCAGGGTCCGCCGCTGTGCTTGAGCGCGCCGGGTCCCGGCGCGAGGTCGAGCAGTTCCTGCCAGCGCTGTGTGTACGTCACGTACGCCATCCCCCGCACGTCGATGGTCACGCACAGCGACACGCTGTGCGCGCGGCGACGTTAGCGCAGGCCGCGACAGGCCCGGCACGGTCGGGGGCCGCCCGGGGCAGCCCGGTCAGGCGAGGTTGACGCCCGTACGTCAGGCGCTGACCGCCGTGCGGCGGGTCGTGGCGGCGATGGTGGCCGAGCCGACCACGCGGGTGCCGTCGTAGAGGACGATCGCCTGGCCGGGGGCGACACCCCGGACGGGCTTCTCGAACGTCACGCGCAGCTCGCCGTCCTCCAGGGTCGCCGTGACCGGGGTCTCGTCGCCGTGGGCGCGGAGCTGGGCCGTGTAGGCGCCGGGACCCGAGGGGGCCGTGCCGCACCAGCGGGGCTTGATGGCGGTCAGGGCGGTGACGTCGAGGGCCTCGGCGGGGCCCACCGTCACGGTGTTGTTCACGGGCGAGATGTCCAGGACGTAACGGGGCTTGCCGTCCGGGGCGGGGCGGCCGATGCGCAGGCCCTTGCGCTGGCCGATGGTGAAGCCGTACGCGCCCTCGTGGCTGCCGACCTTGGTGCCGGACTCGTCGACGATGTCGCCCTCGGCCTTGCCCAGGCGGGACGCCAGGAACCCCTGGGTGTCGCCGTCCGCGATGAAGCAGATGTCGTGGCTGTCGGGCTTCTTCGCCACGGCCAGGCCCCGCCGCTCCGCCTCGGCGCGGATCTCGTCCTTGGTGGTGAGGGTGTCGCCCAGCGGGAACATGGCGTGCGCGAGCTGCTTCTCGTCCAGGACGCCGAGGACGTACGACTGGTCCTTGGCCATGTCCGAGGCGCGGTGGAGCTCCCGGGTGCCGTCCTCGCGGGTGACGACGGTGGCGTAGTGGCCGGTGCAGACCGCGTCGAAGCCGAGGGCGAGCGCCTTGTCCAGCAGCGCCGCGAACTTGATCTTCTCGTTGCAGCGCAGGCACGGGTTGGGGGTGCGGCCGGCCTCGTACTCGGCGACGAAGTCGTCGACGACGTCCTCGCGGAACCGCTCCGCCAGGTCCCACACGTAGAACGGGATGCCGATGACGTCGGCCGCGCGGCGGGCGTCGCGCGAGTCCTCGATGGTGCAGCAGCCCCGGGCACCGGTGCGGAAGGACTGCGGGTTCGCGGACAGGGCGAGGTGCACGCCGGTGACGTCGTGGCCGGCCTCGGCGGCACGGGCGGCGGCGACGGCGGAGTCCACGCCGCCGGACATGGCGGCGAGCACGCGGAGGGGACGCTGGGGAGTCTGAGTCATAGCCCTACCAGGGTACGGGCCCCGGGAACCATGGTCGCGTGCGTATGCGTTCACGCTCACATGGGAGAGAAGAAGCCGGGCGCGGTGGGCCGTCGCGCCGTGCTGATCGGCGGCGGGGCCGCCGTCGTGGGCGCGGCGGTGCTGGCACGGGACGAGCTGCGGCGGGCCTGGTACCGGGTGCCCGGGGTGGAGAAGGACCGGGTGGAGGGGGAGCTGGACCACGCGGGCGCGGAGTGGACGGCGGCGTCGCGGGCCAACTGGCGGCGGGCGGACCGGCCGGACGACTTCACCATCGACCGGGTCGTGATCCATGTCGTCCAGGGCAGCTTCCCGACCGCTCTGAAGGTGTTCAAGGACCCGGGCCACGGTGCGGCGGCGCATTACGTCGTACGCAAGGACGGGCACGTCGCGCAGATGATCCGCGAGTTGGACGTGGCCTTCCACGCGGGCGCCCGGGACATGAACGAGCGCAGCGTCGGCATCGAGCACGAGGGGTTCGTGGACCGTCCGCAGGACTTCACGGCGGCGATGTACGCGTCGTCGGCGCGGCTCACGGCGGGGATATGCGCGCGGTACGGGATACCGGTGGACCGTGAGCACATCATCGGCCATGTGGAGGTGCGGGGCACCGACCACACCGACCCCGGTCCGCACTGGGACTGGGACCGTTACCTGAGGCTGGTACGGGCGGCCTCGGGGGCCCGGCGCACGGCGGCTAGCTGAGGCCCGCCGTGCGGGCCCGGTCCACCGCCGGGCCGATGGCCTTGGCGACCGCCTCGACGTCGGCGCGGGTCGAGGTGTGGCCGAGCGTGAAGCGGAGGGTCCCGCGCGCCAGGTCCGGGTCGGTGCCGGTGGCCAGCAGGACGTGGCTCGGCTGGGCGACGCCCGCCGTGCAGGCGGAGCCCGTGGAGCACTCGATGCCCTGGGCGTCGAGGAGCAGCAGCAGCGAGTCGCCCTCGCAGCCGGGGAAGGAGAAGTGGGCGTTGGCGGGCAGGCGGCCCGCCGGTGCCGGGTCGCCGCCGAGCACCGCGTCCGGGACGGCCGCGAGGACGGCCGCGGCCAGTTCGTCGCGCAGGGCGCCGATCTCGCGGGCGTACGACTCGCGGCGCTCGGCCGCCAGCCGTCCCGCGACCGCGAAGGCGGCGACGGCCGGGACGTCGAGGGTGCCGGAGCGGACGTGGCGCTCCTGCCCGCCGCCGTGCAGCACCGGGACGGGGCTGTACTCGCGGCCGAGGAGCAGCGCCCCGATGCCGTAGGGACCGCCGATCTTGTGGCTGGACACGGTCATGGCGGCGAGACCGGAGTCCGCGAAGCCGACCGGGACCTGGCCGAACGCCTGGACGGCGTCGGAGTGCAGCGGGACGTCGAACTCGCGGGCGACTGCGGCCAGTTCGCGTACCGGCATGAGAGTGCCGATCTCGTTGTTGGCCCACATCACGGTGGCGAGGGCGACGCTCGCCGGGTCGCGCTCGATGGCCTCGCGGAGCGCCTCGGGGTGCACGCGCCCGTGTCCGTCGACGGGCAGGTACTCGACGGTGGCGCCCTCGTGCTCGCCCAGCCAGTGCACGGCGTCGAGCACGGCGTGGTGCTCGACCGGTGAGGTCAGCACCCGGACGCGGCGCGGATCGGCGTCCCGGCGGGCCCAGTACAGGCCCTTGACGGCGAGGTTGTCCGCCTCCGTGCCACCGGAGGTCAGGACGACTTCGCTGGGACGGGCTCCGAGCGCCTCGGCGAGGGCCTCGCGGGCCTCCTCGACGGTACGGCGGGCCCGGCGGCCGGCGGCGTGCAGCGAGGACGCGTTGCCCGTCACGGCGAGCTGGGCGGTCATCGCCTCGATCGCCTCCGGCAGCATCGGAGTGGTCGCGGCGTGGTCGAGGTAAGCCATGGTGCGACGATTCTACGAGCCCGGCGGCGCGCGGTCGGCGCCGTACCGGCCTTCTCCGGCGGGAAGCCCGGCCGGCCCCACCGCGCCGCGTCACGCTCGGTCGCGTCAGGCGATGCTCCAGGACACGGTGCCGTCCAGGGTGACCAGCGCGGCGAGCACCACGAGGTCGGCGACGCCGAGACCGAGGCCGAGCAGCGCCCGCCCCCTGCGCGTGGTGCCGCGCCGGAGGGCGAGGACGGCGAGGCCGATGGCGACGGGCCCCAGCAGGATGTTCATCACCAGCAGGCCCATCAGGCCCAGGACGAACGCGGCGACGGCCATCCCGTCGGCGTCACGGACGCGGTCGCGTACGCGGCCACGCGCGCGGGTGCCGCCGTCGGCGGTGGTGCGGGATCCGTGTGCGGTGAGTGACATGGCGGCCTCCTCAGCGGTGCTGTCGTTCGCGTACGGCGAATACCAGAAGCCAGACGCCGATGACGGTGGCGGCGACGAGAGTGACCGGGACGGGCACGTGGGCCACGGTCCCGAGGACGACACCCAGCATCAGCAGGGCGGCGACGATGAAGAACATCGGTGGACCTCCCTCGAAGGGGTTGAAAGATGAACACTTGTTCACTGACTACCCAGTCTAGCGAGACTCATCACTGGACGCCCCGGAGAACGGTTGTTTACTGAATGGCATGAGTCACACCTCCGGGATCCGGCAGGCCCAGAAACAGAAGACCCGTCAGGCGCTCCTGGACGCCGCCCTCCGCCTGCTGGAGGAGCAGAGCCTGAGCAGCCTCGGTCTGCGCGAGGTGACCCGCGCGATCGGCGTCGCCCCGGCGGCCTTCTACCGGCACTTCCGCGACACCGCGGACCTCGGCGTCGCCCTTGTCGACGAGGCCCTGGACAGCCTGCACGGCATGATCCGTACGACCCTGGCGACCACCGGCGACAGCGACGAACGGATCGCCGCCACCGTCGAGTTGATCGCCGGACTCGTACGCGGGTACCCCGCTCACGTCCGATTCATCGCGCGCGAACGACACGGCGGCGTGGCGGCCGTGCGCGAGGCGATCGGCGGCCAACTCGGGCTGTTCGTCCGGGAGGTGGCCGACGAGCTGGCCAAGCACCCCGAGAGCGAGGGGTGGGAGCACGACGACCTGCTGATGCTCGCCGGACTGTACGTCGACCACATGGTGATGACCGCCTCCGAGTTCCTGGTCACACCAGAGGCCGACTGGGACCGGGTGGCGCGGACGGCCCGGCGCCGGCTGCGCCTGGTCGGCCTGGGGCGCCGCCACTGGCTGGACTGACCGTCACCCGCCGGGCGGCCAGCCCGGCGGCGCACCCGGCCACGCGCTCCGGGCGCCCACACCAAAGCGCCTCGACGTCCCGGTGGATGGCAGGCACGGGGAAGTCGAGGCGCTTTCGCGTCGGGGGATCGGAGGAGGCGTCGGCCCGGGTCGTCAGCCCCGGGGCGCGCGAGCCAGCTGGCGGGACTGGGCGACGAGCCGGTCGGCGCTGTCCCATACCTCGGCGTCCTCCTCCAGGAAGCCGCCGGCGAGGTTGCGGGTGATGATGGAGACCCGGAGCGGGCCCGGGGCGGGGCGGCAGCGTATGTGGGTGGTGAGCTCGACGGTGGGTGTCCAGCCGGTGAGGCCGAGTTCGAAGGAGGTCGGGGGCAGGGCGTCGACGGTGAGCAACAGGGAGAGCGGGTCGGGCTCGCGGCCGTCGGCCAGGCCGAACCAGGCACGCATCTCACCCTTGCCGGACGGGGCCCCGACGGCCCAGCCCAGGGTGGTGGGGTCGAGCTTGATGTCCAGGCGCTCGGTGATGGCGGAGGAGCCGGGGATGGGCGCCGGTCCGTCGGACGGGCCCAGGCAGTGCTCGCGCGGCGGGATGGCGGGCGGCTTCGCCGTCGTGCGTACGTCGTCCGGCAGGGCGTCCAGATCGCCGTAGGAGGCGAGGACCCGGATGCGCTCGACCTCGGTGCCGTCCTGCGCGTACTGGAAGAGCGAGGCCTGGCCGGTGGAGAGGGTGCGGCCGGCGCGGACCGTCTCCGTCCGTACGACCGCGGGGCCCGGCACGGACGGCGTCAGGTAGTGCGCCGAGATCGTGAACGGGTGGGGGTGCGGCAGGGCGTCACCGAGGGCGCGGCCGAGCAGCGCGAGGAGGTAGCCGCCGTTGACGGCCTGGATGATCGTCCAGCCGGCGGAGAGCTCGGCGTCGTAGACGCCGGGCTCGCGGAGGGTCACCGCGGTGTCGCGGTCGAACTCGCTGTCCATGGCGGCACAGTACAACAGGAAATTACTAAGCGGTAGCTTTCTCGGGGAGCCGCTCCTCCCTGGCCGTCGAACGCCGGTTCCAGGCACGGGGGGCGCGCCAGTGGAAGCGCATGGCCAGCAGACGCAGCAGGAACGTGGTCACGACGGCGAGCGCGCTGGTGAAAGGGTTCAGCATCTCGAAGCGGATGCAGAGCGCGACCATGGTGGCGCCCACGATCGCCGGCACCGCGTACAGGTCGCGGTCCCACCGGAGCAGGGACGGCACCTCGTTGGCCAGGACGTCGCGCAGGACGCCCCCGCCGACGCCGGTGGCCAGGCCGAGCACCGCGGAGAACGTGAGCCCGAGGCCGTGCTCGTACGCCTTGGTCGTGCCCGCGACGCAGAAGAGCCCCAGCCCGGCGGCGTCGAACACGTTCACGGCCGCCTGGGTCCGCTCGACCACCGGGTGCAGAAAGAAGACGAGCACGGTGGCTACGAGGGGCATGACGAAGTACCCCAGATCGGTGAACGCGGCGGGCGGTACGGCGCCGATGACCAGGTCCCGGAACAGCCCTCCGCCCAGCGCGGTGACCTCGGCGAGGACGGCGATGCCGAAGACGTCGAAGTTCTTGCGCACGGCGAGCAGGGCGCCGGAGATGGCGAACACGAAAATGCCGGCGAGGTCGAGCGCGTGTTGCACGGAGGGGGTGAAGAATTCCTGGAGCACCGCCCAATTGTGCCGGTTCCCCACCGGCGGCTCCGCCCCCGCCGGACGGCTACCCCCGCGCGCGTCGCCCGGCGCCCCGCCGATGGGCGGTGGCCGGGCCCGGCGGCGGCGCCGCGCCGGTGGTGCGGGCCGGCGCCGGGGACCGGTGAGCGTTGGCCGGTGAGCGTTGGCCGGTGAGCGTTGGCCGGTGCGGGCTCGCGCCGCTGGTGCGGGCCGGGTGGCGGGGCCTGCGGCGGGGGCCCGGGGCACCCCCTCACGGAGCGGCCCCCAGCGGCAACCGACGCCCGGCGGCGTGGCCCCCACGGGCCACCCCGGCGCGGGTCAGAGCTTCTTCGGGCCCTCGTCCTCCGTGGACGGCTCCGTCGCCGGGGCCGGGACCACCGGAGTCTCGGGCTTCACGGACGCCACCGGAGCGTCGGGCTCCGCCACCGCGGCCGCGGGCTCCGCCGTCGGGACCTTCGTGGCGGCGACGATCTCGATCGCCTCGCCCGCCGAGGCCAGCGCGGTGTCGCCCGGCACCTGGTCCGGGGCGTTCTCCGGGTGATGGCACGCCACCCGGCGGCCCGGGGCCAGCTCCAGCAGCGGCGGCTCCTGCGTCGTGCAGACCTGCGTCGCCTTCCAGCACCGGGTGTGGAACCGGCACCCGCTGGGCGGCGAGATCGGCGACGGCACGTCGCCCTTGAGGAGGATCCGCTCGCTCTTGGCGCCCCGGCGCCTCGGGTCCGGCACCGGAACCGCCGACATCAGCGCCTTGGTGTACGGGTGCATCGGCGCCTCGTACAGCGAGGTGCGGTCCGCCAGCTCCACGATCTTGCCCAGGTACATCACCGCGATCCGGTCCGACACGTGCCGGATGACCGACAGGTCGTGCGCGATGATCACGTAGGTGAGGCCCAGCTCGTCCTGGAGGTCGTCCAGCAGGTTCACCACCTGCGCCTGGATCGACACGTCCAGCGCCGAGACCGGCTCGTCCGCGACGACGAGCCGCGGCTTGAGGGCGAGAGCACGGGCGATCCCGATGCGCTGGCGCTGACCGCCGGAGAACTCGTGCGGGTAGCGGTTGTAGTGCTCGGGGCTGAGCCCCACCCGCTCCAGGAGCCCCTGGACCTCCTTCTTGACCCCGCCCTCGGGCTCGACGCCCTGGAGCCGGAACGGCGCGGAGACGATCGAGCCGATGGTGTGCCGGGGGTTCAGCGAACCGTACGGGTCCTGGAAGATCATCTGGATGTCGCGCCGCAGCGGCCGCATCCCACCGGTGCTCAGGTGCGTGATGTCGGTGCCGTCGAACTCGACCTTCCCGCCGCTGGGCTCCAGCAGCCGGGTGATCAGCCGGCCCATCGTCGACTTTCCGCAGCCGGACTCGCCGACCACGCCGAGGGTCTCGCCCCGGCGCACCTCGAAGTCGATGCCGTCGACCGCCTTGACGGCGCCGACCTGCCGCTGGAGCAGGCCCTTCTTGATGGGGAAGTGTTTGACCAGGCCCTCGACCTTGAGCAGGGGGCCGGAGTCGGTACGCGTCGGTTCGTTGGTCACAGCTTCGGCGCAATCTCTTCGGTCCAGATCCGCGTGCGCTCCGCCTGGTCCATGTGGCAGGCCGAGAAGTGGCCGGAGCCCACCTCACGCAGTTCCGGACGCTCGGTGCGGGTGATCCCGTCCTTGGGCACGTCCGCGTACGGACAGCGCGGGTTGAACGCGCAGCCGCCCGGCACGTTGATCAGGGACGGCGGCTGACCCTTGACCGGGATGAGCCGGTCGGTCTGCTCGCGGTCGATGCGGGGCATCGAGCCGAGGAGGCCCCAGGTGTAGGGGTGCTGCGGCTCGTAGAAGATCCTCTCGACCGGGCCGCGCTCCACGCACCGGCCGCCGTACATCACCAGGATGTCGTCGGCGATCTCGGCCACCACGCCGAGGTCGTGCGTGATGATGACGACCGCCGAGCCGAACTCCTTCTGGAGGTCGCGGATGAGGTCGAGGATCTGCGCCTGGACGGTGACGTCCAGCGCGGTCGTCGGCTCGTCGGCGATCAGCAGCTCGGGGTTGTTGACCAGCGCCATGGCGATCATCGCGCGCTGGCGCATACCGCCGGAGAACTCGTGCGGGTAGGCGTCGACGCGCTTGCCGGGCTCGGGAATGCCGACGCGGTCCAGCAGCTCGATGGCGCGGGCCCGGGCGACCTTCTTGGTCACCTTGTTGTGGATGCGGTACGCCTCCACGATCTGGTTGCCGATCGTGTAGTACGGGTGCATCGCGGACAGCGGGTCCTGGAAGATCATCGCCATGTCGCGGCCCCGCAGCCGCCGCACCTCGTCGGGGTCGGCGCTCACCAGTTCCTTGCCGTCGAGCCAGATCTCGCCGCTCATCCGCACGTTCTTGCCGCGCGCGCCGAGCCGGTGCAGGCCCATGATGGCGAGCGATGTGACGGACTTGCCGGAGCCGGACTCGCCGACGACGCCGAGGGTCTTGCCCTTCTCCAGCTGGAAGGAGAGCCCGTCCACGGACTTCACCAGACCGTCGTCGGTCGGGAAGTGCACCTTCAGGTCGCGTACGTCGAGGAAGGCACGCGGCTCGGAGGAGCCGGGGCGGTCCTCCACCACGGCGCCGGTCTTGGACAGTTCGGTCATGACACCCTCACGCGCGGGTCGACGACGGCGTACAGAAGGTCAACCACGAGGTTGAGGAAGACGACGAAGAACGCCGCGAGGAGTGTGACGCCGAGGATCGGCGGCAGGTCGTTGGCGACGATCGACTGCACCGCGTACTCGCCGATGCCGTGCAGCGAGTACACCGACTCGGTGATGACGGCGCCGCCGAGCAGCAGGCCGATGTCCATGCCGAAGACGGTGACGATCGGGGTGAGCGCGGCCCGCAGGCCGTGCTTGGCGACGACCCGGCGCTCCCGCATGCCCTTGGCGCGGGCGGTGCGGATGAAGTCCTCGCTCATCGCCTCCAGCATCCCCGACCGGGTGAGACGGGCGTAGATCGCCGCGTACAGCAGGGCGAGCGAGCACCACGGCAGGAAGAGGGTGTTGGCCCACTGCGACGGGTTCTCGGTGAACGGGACGTACGTCCGCCCGAAGATCTCCAGCTCGTAGCTGAACAGCAGGAGGAAGAGCTGGGCGGTGAAGAAGATCGGCAGCGAGACGCCGGCGAGCGCGCCGCCCATGGCGGCCCGGTCGAAGAACGAGCCGGGCTTGAGGGCGGAGATGACACCGACGACGATGCCGGAGACCAGCCACAGCACGGCCGCGCCGACGGCGAGGGAGATGGTGACCGGCAGACGGTCGACCAGCTCGGGCCAGACCTCCAGGTTGGTCTTGAAGGAGTAGCCGAAGCAGGGCATGTCGCACCGGACGGTGCTGGGGCCCCGCTCGTAGGTGGCGCCGGAGACGATCCCCCTGATGAAGTCCCAGTACTGGACGTATACCGGTTCGTCGAGGCCAAGGTTCCGCTTGACCGCTGCGATGTCCGCGGGCGTGGGGTTCTTGCCGATGTACTGCTGGGCCAGCTGATCGACCGTCTGGCCGGCCAGCTTCGGCAGGATGAAGAAGATGCCGAAGGTGACCGCCGTGACGACCAGCAGCAGGATCACTGCCGCGATCAGACGGCGGATGATGTACGAGATCACGGGGACCGGCGCCGATGCCCGCGGGCCGCGTCGCGCTGAACGCGGAGGCCCGCGGGCACCAATGCCTTCACCTGCCTTCCGGGGCTACTTCTTCGTGGTACCGATGTTGAGGTAGTCGTACTGACCGCTCCAGGCCGCCGAGGCGGTCATGTTGGTGCCGTGCGGCGAGCGGTAGTTCAGGACCTTGAAGTACGACAGCGGGACGATGGCCGCCTGCTCCATGACCTTCTTGTCGACCTGGACGTACGCCGCCTTGCGGGCGCTCTCGTCCGTGTTGGCGATGGCGTCGTCCAGCAGCTTGTTGATCGCCGGGTCGTTCAGCTCCGACAGGTTGGTGTTGCCGGACTGGCCGATGGCCTTGCCGTGGACGACCTGCTGGAGGAAGCCGTAGCCGGTCGGCCAGTCGGCACCCCACTGCATCATCATCAGGCCGATGTTCTCCTTCTTGGTGAAGGACGGGACACCGGCGTAGTCGGAGAAGTACTTCGACGAGGGGTACTGCTTGATCTTGGCGTCGATGCCGACCTTCTTCAGCGACGCGACGACGGCGGTGGCGGCGTCGACCTCGGTCTGGCGGTCGCTGCGCGCGGAGATGAAGGTGGAGATCTTCTCCTGGCCGCAGGCCTTCAGGTGCTGCTTGGCCTTGGCGACGTCGCCCTTGTTGCCCTCGGTCGCGTACAGGTCGAACTTCTCGTGGCCGGGGAGGTCGTTCGGCATCACCGTGCTGGCGATGTCACCTCGGATCGGGCCGCCCATCGAGGTCTGCACGGAGACCTTGTCGATGGCGTACTGCACGGCCTTGCGGCACTCGACGTTGTCGAACGGCTTCACCTTGGTGTTGATCGCCGTGTAGACGAGCCGGCCGCCGTAGGTGTTGTCGGTGTTGGCCTTGAGGTCTTCCTTGGACAGGATCTGGGCCTGGGTCTGGGCGTCGACGCCACCGCCCTTGAGGTCGGCGACGATGTCGCCGGACATCAGGTCCTTGTCGATGGTGGCCTGGTTGACCTTCAGGTTCAGGACGATCTTGTCCGGGTACTGCTTGCGCAGCGGGTCGGTCTTGGCGTCCCAGTGCTCGTTGCGGACGAGGACGACCTGCTTGCCGTCCTGGTACGTCTCGAACTTGTAGGAGCCCGAGGAGGCGACGGACTTGGTGTAGTCCGAGCCCTTGTCCTTGGCCTTCGGCACCGGGGCGGTCTGCGGGGCGCTGACCAGGTAGTCGAAGTCCGCGAACGGCTTGTTGAGCTTGAAGACGATGGTGTGGTCGTCCGGCGTCTGGATGGACGCGAGGCCCTTGTCGCTCTTGTCCTTGTACGGACCCTTGTACTTGGCCGGGTCGGCGAGGAGCTGCTGGAAGTAGTTCGGACCGTTGGACAGCACGTCACGCGCGAAGTTGGAGCGCTCGACGGCGTACTTGACGTCCTTGGCCGTGACCGGCGTGCCGTCGTCGTACTTGACACCCTTGCGGATCTTGTACGTCCAGGTCTTGCCGCCGTCGCTGGGGACACCCATGCCCTCGGCGAGGTCGGCGACGAGCTCGTTGCCCTTCTCGCCGGGGCCCGGCTTGAAGGTGGTCAGCGGGCGCGCGTACAGGCGGCTGAAGTTGTAGAGGAACGAGTAGTACGTGTTGCCCGGGTCGAACGACTCGGGGGCGTCGGCCATCGCGTAGGTGACCGTGCCGCCCTTCTTGTCCGAGACGTTGACGACACCGGTCGTCGCGGCGTTCGCCTTGGCATTGCCCTTGGCACTCGAGTCGCCGTCGTCCGCCTTGCTGCAGCCCGCGAGGAGCAGGCTGGCACTGCTGACGACCGCGATGGCGGCCACTGCTGACCTTCGCATATGCGTCGAACTCCCCTTTTTATTCGGAAAATTGTCGGTACGTTCCTGACCGGTGGCGCGGCCGCCGGGATGACGTGGCAGACGTCAGCGGCTGCGCGGGTCGAGGGCGTCCCGAAGGCCATCACCGAGCAGGTTGAAGGCCAGTACGGTGATGAAGATCGCGAGGCCGGGGACGAGCATGAACTGCGGGTCGACCTGGAAGAAGTTGACCGCCTCCCTCAGCATGCCGCCCCACGAAGCCTGCGGTGGCTGGATTCCGACGCCGAGGAAGCTGAGCGACGCCTCGAAGATGATGTTGGTCGGAATGAGCAGCGTCGCGTAGACGGTGATCGGCCCCACGAGGTTCGGGAGCAGCTCGCGGAAGAGGATGTACGGACCCCGGGCTCCCATCCCGCGCGAGGCGTCGATGAACTCCCGCTCCCGCAGGGCCAGGGTCTGACCGCGCACGATACGGGCCATGTAGGGCCAGTTGAAGAACCCGATGACGAAGATCAGCACCCCGATGTGCAGGGGCAGGCCCTCCAGGCCGAAGGCACCACCCTGGAGCGTCGCCGAGATGGCGATGGCGAACAGCAGCAGCGGGAACGCCAGGAACGTGTCCATCAGCCGGCTGACGACGGTGTCCACCCGGCCGCCGTAGTACCCGGCGATCAGGCCGAGGACCACGCCGATGGCGTTGGACAGGATCGTCGCGCCGAAGGCGACGACCAGCGAGACCCAGGAGCCTTCGAGGATGCGGGCGAGGATGTCGCGGCCGAACTTGGGGTCGACGCCCAGCGGGTGGTCCCAGCTCATCCCGCCGAAACCCCCCTTGGGGAGCGAGGTGTTGGGGTCGACCAGGTCCTGCTGGAAGGCGTTCGGGTCCAGGCCCAGCAGCGACTGGAGCGGCCGGGACAGCAGGGCGATCAGGATGAGCAGGATGACGACGACTCCGCCGGTCACCGCCAGCTTGTCCCGCTTGAAGCGGGTCCAGGCGATCTGCCCGAGTGAACGACCTTCGATCTCCTTGGACTTGACGCCGTCAAGTACGGCCTCAGGCGCCGCCTCGGCCTGTGATCCGGTGGTCTCAATGGGTGCGGTCATCGTCCCTCGTGCTCGCCGTGCCGACGGTCGCCGACAGTGCTCGACGGACCGCCCGGGTCTGCGGCACGGTCCGTTCCAGGGATGCGCGAACGCGCTGCACGCATGTGCGACCACCCCTGGTTGGGGGGAGTCTTCAATGGGTTCACGATCACCCGCCAGACCTCACGGGGAATGTTTGCGCAACCGTGATGCGGGTCGGCGGCTTCCGTTATCCGGACGAGGTGATCGCCTCAGCGGACCAACTCGGCCGCTAATCCACCGAAACGGACAGGCGGGACGGACCAGTTCCGCGGTCAGGCCCGGGGCGGGTAGCCGTAGCCGGTGGCGGGTACGACGGGGGCGGTGGCGTGCGCCTCGCGGTCGTAGAAGGGTCGGGCGTTGGCCCGCAGCCACATCGTCACCGGGTCGTACTCGTCGGACATCGCGACCGTGGAGACGGGCAGGCCGTCGGGGACGGCGGCGATGGACTGCTGCATCATCGCGCGCACCGCGTCGACGGACGCCTGGCCGGTGTCGTACAGGTCCAGGCCGATCGCGAGGTACGGGGTGCCGAGGGCCGGCTGGACCCAGGCGCGGCGCAGCGAGCGGACGGCGGGGGTGCGGTGGGCGTTCTGGGTGAGCAGGGCGTAGAACTGCGGGATCTGGATGCCCGGCTCGGACAGCTTCAGCGGGCCGGCGGGCATCCGGTCGAGGCCGGTGGCGATACGGCGCAGGTCGGGCCACGGGATGCCGACGCCGCCGCCCGGCGCGTGCGGGTTGAGCCAGATGCCCCAGCGGTCGGGGTAGAGGGCGCGGGCGATGTCGCGGCCGCCGATGACCTCGTGGGCGCGGTTCCAGCCGGAGACGGCGAGCTCCTGGGCGGAGGTGACGCACGGGGCGTACCCGAGGCCGTCGACCTCCATGTTGCCGTACTGGGCGTCGGGCGAGCCGGCCTGGCCGTGCCAGAGCAGCATCCACAGCCGGCCGTCGGCGAGGGCGTGCAGGAGCCGCTCGTACGCGTCGTAGCGCCCGGGCGTCACCTGGCTCAGCATGTGCTCGACCTGCCCGGCCGCCGCGGTGCCTGACGCGCTCACCCTGGGTCCCGCCCCTCTTCCGTCCACCCGACCAGCTTATGCGTGCCCGCGCCGGTAGAAGGGTCGTATCTTCTCCAGCATCCAGTCGCCCACCGGGTCCTGCGCTATGTCGAGCAGGACCAGGTTGACCGGCCACGGCACCGGTGTCCGGCCGAGCGCCCGGCCGAGGGCGTCCATCGGTACGTTACGGTCGGCGCCCTCCCAGGAGGAGAGCTGTACGCCGACGAACAGGGTCGGGCTGTCGCCCTCGATGCTGGCCAGGCAGCGGCGGGCGGTCAGGACCGTGGCGGTCGCGTCGAACTCGGCGGCCGCGGCCGCCAGGAAGTCGACCGGGTCCTCCTGCCAGTCCGGCTCGAACAGGCGTACGCGGGCGCCGCTCGCCGGCCCGTCCAGCGGGGTGCGGCCGGTCCGGCACAGCTCGGCGACGGCGGGCGGCGGCAGGGGCGCGCCGACGGCACCGCCCGGGTTCACCGCGATGCCGAGCTGGGGCGGCAGGCCGCGCGCGAACTCGACCGCCGGGGCGACGGCGTACGCCATGTGGGCGCCGACGCACTGGGCGAACTGCGCCTCGGAGCTGAAGACCGGCACGTACGCCTGGCCGTCGATCTCCAGGGTCGGCAGGTCCAGGTTCGGGCTGTCGGGCGAGCCGCCGCCCGGCAGGGGCACCCAGACGTGGCTGCGGCCCAGTACCTCGACGATCCGCCCTCCGGCCGCGGGGTTGCCGAGCGAGGCGGCGAGCACCTCTTCCAGTTCGTTGCCCGGCCATGCAGTGTCCACTGGTGCTCCTGGTCCTTCCCGCGCGTGCGTGTCGCTGCCCGCAGCACCCTAACGCGGGGCACCCGGGCGGCGGACCGGCGGAACGTGCTCCGGGCCGGCGCGGACGTGCGGGGGCCGGCGCGGACGTGCGGGGGCCGGCGCGGACGCGATCCCGGTCGGCGGAACGTGCTCCGGGTCAGCCGAACGTGATCCGGGTCAGCGCCGACGCCGCGGGCCGGTCCATCAGCACGGCGGACGCGCACCCGCGCGGCACCACGCCCCGCTCCGCGTCCCGCACCAGCCGCCCCACCGCCCTGCGGTGCCGCCCGAAGGCGTACCCGGACACGCCGCGGCCCCGCTCGCGCTGGCCCTCCCGCGCGGTGCCGGGCGGGACGTCCAGCAGGAGCAGGTGCAGGGATCTGCCGCGCCGGGCGGCCTCCCGGGCCAGCCAGCGCCGCACCCAGGCCTGCGTACCGCAGTCGTGGACGACGACGCTCCGCCCCGAGCGCAGCGCCCGCCGCAGCCCCGCGTAGTGCGCGATCCGGACGAGGGGGCGGTAGACCGCGTACGGCAGTGGCCCCGGCACCCGGTGCTCCCACCGCTCGCGGGCGTCCTGCGAGTCGATGCCGCGGTCCTGGGCCGTCCGGGCGATCAGCGTGGACTTGCCGCTGCCCGGCAGCCCCGAGACCACCACCAGGTCACCGGCCGCGAAGGTCAGCGTCCGGGGTACCCGGCCGTGCCTGTCCCGCAGGTCGCGCACGACCGGCAACGCGCCGGCCGCCGCACGGCCCCGCGCGGGCAGGCCCGGCTGGGCGGGCACGCCCGCGGTCGTCGCGTACGCCCCGCTCCGCTGCAACGTCATCGCTACTCCCCCTGCTCGGACCCTGTCGGGTCCCTGGGTCGGCTGACCCGACCCTTGCCCAAGAAGTGTAAAGAAAGGGTAATAAGCCACAAGCGATTTGCCGAGGAGATGCCTCGTGCAATGATGTGCGCGCCGACGCACACCGTTGCGCGCACAACCGCATACCGGCCGCTTGAATCCGCGCGGGAGAGTCCCGGGTCCCGCCCGGGCGCCGAAGGAGCAAGTTCCTCCCTTGAATCTCTCAGGCCCCGTACCGCGTGGATGAGGCAGATCTGAAAAGCGGGCCGCCGTGGCGGCTCCACCCAAGGTGCAAGCCGAAGGCCGTCCCCGCGCGGTCACGGTGAACCTCTCAGGTTCCGATGACAGATGGGGAGGATCGTCTTCGAGCCATGCCCGTCCTGGGACCTGGGAGTCACATCCATGAGCACTGCCCCCCGCCTGACCGCCCTCGATGCCGCGCATCGCGCGCTGGGCGCGACCATGACCGACTTCGCGGGCTGGGACATGCCGCTGCGGTACGGGAGTGAGCGCGACGAGCACAACGCCGTCCGTACCAAGGCCGGACTGTTCGACCTCTCCCACATGGGTGAGATCACCGTCACCGGTCCGCAGGCCGCGGACTTCCTGGACTTCGCGCTCGTCGGCAACATCGGCAGCGTCGGTGTCGGCCGCGCCCGCTACACGATGATCTGCCGCGAGGACGGCGGCATCCTCGACGACCTGATCGTGTACCGGCTCCAGGAGCGGGAGTACATGGTCGTCGCCAACGCCTCCAACGCGCAGGTCGTCCTGGACGCGCTCACCGCCCGCGCCGCCGGTTTCGACGCCGTCGTACGGGACGACCGCGACGCGTACGCGCTGCTCGCCGTCCAGGGCCCGGAGTCCCCCGGCATCCTGAAGTCGCTCACCGACGCCGACCTGGACGGGCTGAAGTACTACGCGGGCCTGCCGGGCACCGTCGCGGGCGTGCCCGCGCTGATCGCCCGTACCGGCTACACGGGCGAGGACGGCTTCGAGCTGTTCGTGGAGCCGCGGTACGCGGAGAAGCTGTGGCAGGCGCTGCTGGAGGCGGGCGCCCCCGTGGGCCTGATCCCGTGCGGGCTGTCCTGCCGCGACACGCTGCGCCTGGAGGCGGGCATGCCGCTGTACGGGCACGAGCTGACGACGTCCCTCACCCCGTTCGACGCGGGCCTGGGCCGGGTCGTCAAGTTCGAGAAGGAAGGCGACTTCGTGGGCCGCGAGGCGCTGACGGACGCCGCCGAGCGGGCCGGGACCGCCCCGCCGCGCAAGCTCGTGGGCCTGGTCGCCGAGGGCCGCCGCGTCCCGCGCGCCGGCATGTCCGTGGTCGCCGGGGGCGAGGTCGTCGGCGAGATCACCTCCGGCGCCCCGTCGCCGACGCTGGGCAGGCCGATCGCCATGGCGTACGTGGACGCGGCGCACGCCGAACCGGGCTCCGCGGGGGTCGGAGTCGACATCCGCGGTACCCATGAGCCGTACGAGGTCGTGGCGCTGCCCTTCTACAAGCGCCAGAAGTGACCACCCGCACCACACCCAGCACTCCCCCGTTCACCAGCACTCCCCCGCGTACAGGAGAATTCCAGTCATGAGCAACCCCCAGCAGCTGCGCTACAGCAAGGAGCACGAGTGGCTGTCGGCCGCCGAGGACGGCGTCTCGACGGTCGGCATCACGGAGCACGCGGCGAACGCCCTCGGCGACGTCGTGTACGTCCAGCTCCCGGCGGTCGGCGACACGGTGACCGCGGGCGAGACCTGTGGTGAGCTGGAGTCGACCAAGTCCGTCAGCGACCTGTACTCGCCGGTGACCGGTGAGGTCGTCGAGGCGAACCAGGACGTCGTCGACGACCCGTCGCTGGTGAACACCGCCCCGTTCGAGGGCGGCTGGCTGTTCAAGGTACGCGTCGCGGACGAGCCGAAGGACCTGCTCTCCGCCGACGAGTACACCGAGTTCTCCGGCAGCTAAGGACCCTCCCCGATGTCGCTTCTGAACACCCCTCTCCACGAGCTGGACCCGGACGTCGCCGCCGCCGTCGACGCCGAGCTCCACCGCCAGCAGTCCACCCTCGAGATGATCGCCTCGGAGAACTTCGCTCCGGTGGCGGTCATGGAGGCCCAGGGCTCCGTCCTGACCAACAAGTACGCCGAGGGCTACCCCGGCCGCCGGTACTACGGCGGCTGCGAGCACGTCGACGTCGTCGAGCAGATCGCGATCGACCGCATCAAGGCGCTGTTCGGCGCCGAGCACGCCAACGTCCAGCCGCACTCGGGCGCCCAGGCCAACGCCGCCGCGATGTTCGCGCTGCTGAAGCCGGGCGACACGATCATGGGTCTGAACCTCGCCCACGGCGGGCACCTGACCCACGGCATGAAGATCAACTTCTCGGGCAAGCTCTACAACGTCGTCCCGTACCACGTCGACGACGCGACCGGCCAGGTCGACATGGCCGAGGTCGAGCGCCTGGCCAAGGAGTCCAAGCCGAAGCTGATCGTCGCCGGCTGGTCCGCCTACCCCCGTCAGCTGGACTTCGCCGCCTTCCGCCGCATCGCGGACGAGGTCGGCGCGTACCTGATGGTCGACATGGCCCACTTCGCGGGCCTGGTCGCGGCCGGGCTGCACCCCAACCCGGTGCCGCACGCCCATGTGGTCACCACCACGACCCACAAGACGCTGGGCGGCCCGCGCGGCGGCGTCATCCTGTCCACGGCCGAGCTCGCCAAGAAGATCAACTCGGCGGTCTTCCCCGGCCAGCAGGGCGGCCCGCTGGAGCACGTGATCGCCGCCAAGGCGGTCTCGTTCAAGGTCGCGGCGAGCGAGGAGTTCAAGGAGCGCCAGCAGCGCACCCTGGACGGCGCCCGCATCCTGGCCGAGCGCCTGGTCAGGGACGACGTCAGGGAGCACGGCGTGTCCGTGCTGTCCGGGGGCACCGACGTGCACCTGGTCCTGGTGGACCTGCGCAACAGCGAGCTGGACGGCCAGCAGGCCGAGGACCGGCTCCACGAGGTCGGCATCACCGTCAACCGCAACGCGATCCCGAACGACCCGCGGCCCCCGATGGTCACCTCGGGCCTGCGGATCGGCACCCCGGCCCTGGCCACCCGCGGCTTCCAGGCCGAGGACTTCGCCGAGGTCGCCGACATCATCGCCGAGGCGCTGAAGCCGGCGTACGACGCGGACGCCCTCAAGGCCCGGGTGTCGGCCCTCGCCGCGAAGCACCCGCTTTACCCTGGTCTGTAGCCCTTACGGCGTTACGTACGTAACAGACTGATCTGCGGGGCACCGCGCACACTGGAGGTGAGTGCGGTGCCCCGTGTCTTGCCCCCGCAACGCCGCTTTGTCCCGCACCACCCCCGTTGTCCCCGCACCACCCCCGTTGTCCCCGCACCACCCCCGTTGTCCCTGCACCACCCCGGCAGACAGCGACGTCTTCCCACCAAGGAGTTCCCCCGTGGCCATCTCGGTCTTCGACCTGTTCTCGATCGGCATCGGCCCGTCCAGCTCCCACACGGTCGGCCCGATGCGCGCCGCCCGGATGTTCGCGCGCCGGCTGAAGAACGAGGGCCTGCTGGCCCCGACCGCCTCGATACGCGCCGAGCTCTACGGCTCGCTGGGAGCCACCGGCCACGGCCACGGCACCCCCAAGGCCGTCCTCCTCGGCCTGGAGGGCGACTCGCCCCGCACGGTCGATGTGGAGACCGCCGACGACAAGGTCGAGCGGATCAAGACGGACAAGCGCATCAACCTGCTCGGCGCGCACGAGATCGGCTTCGACTTCGACGAGGACCTGGTCCTGCACCGCCGCAAGGCGCTGCCGTACCACGCCAACGGCATGACCCTGTGGGCGTACGACGCCGACGGCGCCACCCTGCTGGAGAAGACGTACTACTCGGTCGGTGGCGGGTTCGTGGTCGACGAGGCCGCCGTCCAGGGCGAGAACCCGATCGTCCCCGACGACACCGTGCTGAAGTACCCCTTCCGCACCGGTGACGAGCTGCTGCGCCTGACCCGGGAGACCGGGCTGTCGATCTCCGCGCTGATGCTGGAGAACGAGAAGGCGTGGCGCACCGAGGAGGAGATCCGCCAGGGCCTCCTCGACATCTGGCGCGTCATGCAGGCGTGCGTGGACCGCGGCATGTCCCGCGAGGGCATCCTGCCGGGCGGCCTGAAGGTCCGCCGCCGCGCCGCGAACACCGCGCGCAAGCTGCGCAGCGAGGGTGACCCGCTGGCCCTGTCCATGGAGTGGATCACGCTCTACGCCATGGCCGTGAACGAGGAGAACGCCGCCGGCGGGCGGGTCGTCACCGCCCCCACGAACGGCGCCGCCGGCATCATCCCGGCGGTCCTGCACTACTACATGAACTTCGTGCCCGGCGCCGACGAGGAGGGTGTGGTCCGTTTCCTGCTGGCCGCGGGCGCGATCGGCATGCTCTTCAAGGAGAACGCCTCCATCTCGGGTGCCGAGGTCGGCTGCCAGGGCGAGGTCGGCTCGGCCTGCTCGATGGCGGCGGGCGCGCTCGCCGAGGTGCTGGGCGGCAGCCCCGAGCAGGTGGAGAACGCCGCCGAGATCGGCATGGAGCACAACCTGGGCCTGACCTGCGACCCGGTGGGCGGCCTGGTGCAGATCCCGTGCATCGAGCGCAACGGCATGGCGGCGGTCAAGGCGGTCACGGCGGCGCGCATGGCCATGCGCGGCGACGGCAGCCACAAGGTCTCCCTGGACAAGGTCATCAAGACCATGAAGGAGACGGGCGCCGACATGAGCGTGAAGTACAAGGAGACCGCGCGGGGCGGGCTCGCGGTGAACATCATCGAGTGCTGACGGGCCCGGCGCCGACACGCCGCTGACACGCCGCCGGAACGTTTCCCTCCGCCGCCCCGCCCGTGATGGGCTCGGCCCATGACGGAGAACGAGACGGTACGGACGTCACGCGACGGCACCACGCGCCGCGCCCTGCTGACCGCCGCGGCCGGCGCCGCCGCCCTGCTCACGACCGGCGCGGCCGGCGCCTCCGCCGCGCCCCCTCCCGCCGGGCGGCCGGATGCCGCCGCCGGCCGGGCGGCGGCCGTGGGGCGGCTGCGGGCGCTGGAGCGGCGGCACGGGGCCCGGCTGGGCGCGGTCGCCCGCAACACGGTGACCGGCGCGACGGTGCTCTACCGGGCCGCGGAGCGCTTCCCCATGTGCTCGACGTTCAAGACCCTCGCGGTGGCGGCCGTGCTGCGGGACCTCGACCGGCACGGCGAGGTGCTGGCGAAGCGCATCCGCTACACCGAGGACGACCTCGTAGCGAACTCCAGGAAGTGCGAGGAGAACCTGGCCACCGGCATGACCGTGGCCGAGCTGTGCGACGCGGCCGTCCGCTACAGCGACAACACGGCCGCGAACCTGCTCCTGCGCGAGCTGGGCGGCCCCGGCGCCGTCACCCGGTTCTGCCGGTCCCTCGGGGACGGCGCCACCCGGCTCGACCGCTGGGAGCCCGAGCTGAACAGCTGCGAGCCCTGGCGCGTCGAGGACACCACCACACCCGCCGCCCTCTCGGCCACCTACGAGAAGCTGGTCCTGGGCACCGCGCTGCACGGCGCCGACCGCGAGCGGCTGACCGGCTGGCTGCTGGGCAACACCACCAGTACGCACCGGTTCCGCGCCGGGCTGCCCGAGGACTGGCGCCTGGCCGACAAGACGGGCGGCGGCGCCTACGGGACGAACAACGACGCCGGTGTCGCCTGGACGCCCGACGGCACCCCCGTGGTCCTCACGGTCCTGACGACCAAGCCGGCGCAGGAGGCCGCCGCGGACGACCTCCTGGTGGCCCGGGCGGCCTCGGTGCTGGCCTCGGCGGTCACCTGAGCACCGCCGAGCGCAGGCTCAGCCAGTGCGGGTCGGGCACCACGGTCAGCACCGCCGACACCACGACGACCGCCGCCAGCACCGCCAGCTCGGTACGGGCGGGGGCCGTCGCGTCCCCGCCCCGGCGCAGCCCGCGGCGGGCGGCCACGGCCAGCGCGCTCACCACCGCGAGCAGCGCCAGCTTGGCGATCAGCACCCTGCCGTACGCGGTGGTGAGCACCACGTCGGTGGGGAGGCGGCGCAGCGTCGAGCAGGTGCCGGTGACGGCGAGCGCGACGTACAGCCACCCGGCGAGCCGGGCGTACCGGGCCAGCGCCTCCTGGCCGCCGCCGCGCAGCCACGTGGTGCGCAGCACGTACAGCAGCCCGCCCACCCACAGCGAGGCGGCCGTCAGGTGGATCACGGTGAGGGCGGTCCCCAGCTCGGGGGTGTACGGCTCGGGGTGCGCCCGCAGCGCCTCCGCCCCCACCACCAGCGCGAGCGGGCCGGCCGCCCACCCGGGGCGGCCGAGCGCCACGCACCCGGCGGCCAGGGCGAACCCGTTGGCCATGGCCAGCAGCAGCCCGCCGTCCCTCGTCCCGTAGGTGGCGGTGATGTCCAGGTCGCTGACGCCGGCCAGCAGGACGATCTGCCCGGCCGACGCGGCGGCCCCGCCGAGGGCGGCCCACAGGGCCCAGGGGCGGGGCGCGGGGCCGGGTCCGGCGAGCCGGGCACCGGCGAGTTCGCCGAGGTGCACGGCGAGGGCGGCGAACACGGCCGCGCGCAGCACGGTGGTGGTGCCGGGTGCGGGGATGCGCAGCTCGCCGGTGCCGCGCGCGGCGAGGCTCGCGCCGAGCACCGCCACGGCCGGCACCGCGAGCGCGCCGGTGACGAGCGCGGCACGCGTACGGCGCCGCCCGGTGGTCCGGGCGGCGCCGTTGATCCGGGTGGTCACGCCTTGTTCAGGTGCGCCCAGAACTCGTCGAAGGTGAGCAGCCCGTCACCGTTGCCGTCCTGCGCGTTGATCACGGCCTGGGCAACGGTCTCCGTGACGTTGAAGTCGCCCAGCTGCGCCATGACGCTCTTGTACTCGGCCGCCGTGATGAGCCCGTCCCCGTTCACGTCGTACCGCTCGAACGCCTTGCGCGCCGCCTCGATGTCCGCCACTGGTCCACCCCTTCTTGGTGCATAACTGACGGCGGTCAGATTATCGGGAGGGACGGTGCCCCGGATCCGGGGGCCTCCGGGCGCCTCGGACGAGCGGCGGCGGGGTCAGCGGCGCCAGGGCTCGTAGTGCGGGTTGTCCTCGCACTCCGCCATGATCTCGATCTTCTTCGCCAGGTCGACCGGGCAGACGCCGACGATGTGCTTGCGGGCGATGCCGCCGGGGAAGGCGACCTCCTCCTGGTCGGCGTACTTGTGGGTGTCGCCGATGGTCCTGTTGACGTCCACGCCCTTGGGGGCGTCCAGGTAGTAGTTGAAGCCGCTCTTCCACTTCTTGTAGAGGTCGTGGTCGTACGTCGTCGAGACGTACGGCGAGCCCTGGTTGACCATGACGTACTTCTCGATGTCGTACTGGCCGTCCAGCGGGGCCCTGGGGTGGAAGCCCTGCTCGAAGACGACCGACGGCGGGCGGTTGTCGGCGCGGTAGAGCTGCTTGCAGTCGCTCCGCCAGGAGGGGGCGGGCGTGATCCGGTCGGGGTCGACCCGGCGGTCGGCCGCCGGGTACAGCCGGTCCTCGACGACCGGGCAGCTCGCCGCGGCCCCCGGGACGAAGGCGGCGGCGGGGGCGGCGGCGGCCGGGGTCGCGGCGGCGGGGGCGGCCTCGGTGGCGGCGGCGGGTACGAGGAGGGCGGCGAATGACAGGGCGAGCGCGGCGGCGCGGCGGCGCGGGCGAGAAGTGATCACGGCGCTCACCCTGGCGTCCGCCTCCCGCCGCATGGTGTTTCTTCACCCGATCGGCGGCGTGTCAGCCGGGGTGCCCGCGGGGCCGCGACCGGGGGCGGTCGCGCGGGGCTCGGCGCGCGGGGGCCCACCGGGGGTCAGCGGAAGACGCCGGTGTGGCCGAGCGAGTAGCGGCCCGGCTGGGGATAGACGGCGAGGCCGTGCGGGCCGCCGCCGACCGGGATGCGGGCCAGTTGCCTGCCGGTGGCGGTGTCGATGGCGTACACCTCGGAGTCGTACCGCCCGGACAGCCACAGCACCTTGCCGTCGGCCGACACACCGCCCATGTCGGGCGAGCCGCCGTCCGGCAGCCACCACTTCTTCGTCAGTGCGTTCCGGGCGAAGTCGAACACGGAGACGGAGCCCTCCGCGCGGTTGGGGATGTACATCTCCCTGGAGTCGCGCGAGACGTACAGCCCGTGGGCGCCCTTGCCGGTGGGAAGGAGCCGGGGGGTGGCGAAGGAGTCACCGTCGAGGACCCAGACGCCGTGCGCCATCATGTCGGCGACGTAGAAGGTCTTCCCGTCCGGCGAGACTTTCACGTCCTGGGGCATGGCGCCCCGGAACGGCAGCTTCTGCTGGGCGACGACCTTCATCCGCTCGGTGTCGACCTTGAGCAGCTCGCCGGAGAACTCGCAGCTGACGATGAAGTAGCGGCCGTCGGCGGAGAAGTCGGCGTGGTTGACGCCGTAGCAGCTCACCGGTTCCGTGTGGCGCCGCTCCATGGTGTGCGGGTCGCGGAAGACCAGCTCGCGGTCGAGGGAGGCCATCACGATCGCGTACCTGCCGTTGGGCGTGAAGTACAGGTTGTACGGGTCGTGCACGTCGACGTCCTTGCCCCGGGTGCCGGTGGCCGGGTCGATGGGGGTGAGCGTGTGGCCCCGGTTGTTGTTGACCCAGAGCGTCCTGAGGTCCCAGGACGGGACGACGTGCTGAGGCTGGGCGCCGACCGGGACGGTCGCGATGACCTTGTACGTCTTCGGGTCGATGACCGAGACGGTGTTGGACAGGGTGTTGGGGACGTACACGCGGGACGGGAAGCCCTTGACCACGGGGGACAGCCTGCCGGGGCGGTCGGCCGCGTAGACGTCCTTGGGGTCGAGGACGGGCGGCATGCCGGGCAGGCCGGGGGGAACGGCCTTCTTCGGTACGGAGACGGGGACGTCGGCCCGGCCGGTGCGCGCCTCGGTCCGGTCTCCGCCGCCGCAGCCGGGAAGCGTCGCCGCGGCGGCGAGCAGGGCGGTGGCCGCGACAAGGCCCTTGGTTCGCTTCGTCAGGCGCGGCATCGTCACGCGACCCATTGCACGGTCCGGGGCCTCCGGTCCGCCCCCCGAGGAGTTCCGCGGTGCCACGGCAGCAGATCGCCTGGGTCGATGAAACACCCACAGGACCCCATATTTATTCATGGTTTATGAGGTCCGTGGCCCATCTCACCTACGATTCATTCCCGAGCTGGCCCGTTTTGCTGAACTTGCCCCGGTTTGGTCTTTTGGTGGCATGGCCCCCTGTCTGCCATAGTCGGAGACACGACCCCCATTGACCCGGGCCAGGTCGTTCCAGCGGCCGTGGATACACCCCCCCCGTCCACGGCGACGCACTCCACGGAAGCCCCCACGGCGCCCCATCACGGCGCGAGGGGGCTTCCGTGCGTCAGCGGTCGGAGACCCTCATCTCGAACCAGGTGGTCTTGCCGCGCGGCAGCAGGTCGACGCCCCAGCGGTCGGAGAGCTTGTCCACCAGGAAGAGCCCCCGGCCGCTGGTGTCCAGCTCGCGCACCGGCATCAGGCAGGGCAGTCCCCGGGACGGGTCGCACACCTCGATCCGGATCCAGCCGCGGCGGCGCAGCATGCGCAGGCCGAAGACGCGCGCCCCGGTGTGCCGGACGGCGTTGCCGACGAGCTCGGAGACGAGCAGCACCGCGTGCTCGGCGATCTGCGGGCCGAGCCCCCACTGACGGAGCACCACGCACTGGGTGAGCCGGCGGGCGGTGGCGGCGGATTCGGGGCGGGACGGCAGCCGCACCTCTTCCTCCGTCGGATTGCCGAACAGTTCGAGCGCCTTGAGCGCCTGTTCGTCCTCCGCGGCGGGTACCCACCGCGCGGCGGTAGCGCCGCCGCGCTGCCCCGGTTGCTCCACACCTTCCAGCCCCGCCATGCCCACCATGATGGCCGCCCGGGGCCTCCCGCGTGGCCGTTCCCGTGGAATCGACGCCCCGGGACGAACGGTTCCCGGGGCGTCGTCCGGCATATGACCCTGGCACGGAGAGCGCGGGAAAGCCGGGCTGACCTGCGGCGACACCGGCCGTGCGGCCGAGGGGCGCGTCCGGGCGCGCCACGCGCTCAGTGCCGTCGCGTCCACCCCGAACCACCCGCACGGCTGACAACTAGCCGTCGGTCACCGGAACTTGGCCTTGCCCGGCCCCTCCTCCACGAAGCTGCGCATGCCGCGCTCCCGGTCCTCGGTGGCGAACAGCCCGGCGAACCAGTTGCGTTCGACGGTCAGGCCCGTGTCGATGTCGGTCTCCAGCCCCGCGTCCACGGACTCCTTCGCGGCGCGCAGCGCCAACGCGGGCCCCTGGGCCAGCTTCGCGGCCCACGCGTGCGCCTGCTCGTACACCTCGGCCGCCGGGACGACCCGGTCGACGAGCCCGATCGTGAGGGCCTCGTCGGCCCGGACGTGACGGCCCGTGAAGATGAGGTCCTTGGCCTTGGACGGGCCGACGAGGCGGGCGAGGCGCTGCGTACCGCCCGCGCCCGGGATCAGGCCCAGCAGGATCTCGGGCTGGCCGAGCTTCGCGTTGTCACCGGCGATCCGGAAGTCGGCGCACAGCGCCAGCTCGCAGCCACCGCCCAGCGCGTACCCGATGACGGCGGCGACGACGGGCTTGGGGATGCGGGCGACGGCGGTGAACGAGTCCTGGAGGGCCTTGGAGCGCAGCACCATGGCCGCGTGGTCCATCGCCTGCATCTCCTTGATGTCCGCGCCGGCCGCGAACACCTTCTCGCCGCCGTAGAGCACCACGGCGCGGACGTCGTCGCGGCGGGCCGCCTCCTCGGCGAGCTCGCGCAGCCGGTCCTGGGTGGCGATGTCCAGAGCGTTCATCGGCGGGCGGTCCAGGCGGAGGGTGCCGACGCCTTCGGAGACTTCGAGAGTGACTGTCATGCAGGGCAGGTTAGCCGCCGTTAACGACAACGGGCCCGGTGCTGTGAGGAACAGCACCGGGCCCGTTGGGCGGGGACCTCCGGGTCCTACGCGGTCCACTCCGACCAGGCCATGTTCCAGCCGTTGAGGCCGTTGTCCGGCTGGATCTGCTTGTCCTTGGAGTTCTTCACGACCACCACGTCACCGATGATCGAGTTGTCGTAGAACCAGGCCGCCGGGGTCGCGTCGTCGTAGGCGCCGCGCACGTCCCGCAGACCGACGCAGCCGTGGCTGACGTTGGCCGACCCGAAGGTGTCGCGGGAGGCCCAGTAGTTGCCGTGCACGAAGGTGCCCGAGGTGGACAGGCGCATCGCGTGCGGGACGTCCTTGATGTCGTACTCGCCGCCGAAGCCCACGGTGGCGCCGTTCATCCGGGTCACCTTGTACTTCTCGCTGATGACCATCTGGCCGTTGTACGTCGTCGTGGACGGCGCGCCGGCGGTGATCGGGACCGTCTTGATCAGCTTGCCGTCGCGGACGACCTTCATGGTCTTCGCGCTCGCGTCGACCGTCGAGACCTGGCTGCGGCCGATGGTGAACCGGATCGTCTTGGACTGCTTGCCGTAGACGCCCGGGCGGCCCTCGACGCCGTCCAGGTTCAGCCGCACGGTCACCTTGGTGCCCGCGGCCCAGTACTTCTCGGGACGGAAGTCCAGGCGGTCGTTGCCGAACCAGTGGCCCTCGATCGGGACGGACGGCTCGGCGGTCACCTTGATGGCCTTCTCCACGGCCTCCGGGGCGGTGATGCCCCGGCTGAAGTTGATCGACACCGGCATGCCGACGCCGACCGTCGAGCCGTCCTCCGGCGTGTAGTGGCCGATGAAGGTGTTCTTCGGTACGAGCGTGGTGAAGGTGGTGTCCTTCGCCGACTCACGCCCGTCGGCGTCCTTGGCGACCGCGTGCACCTTGTACTTGGTGGCGGCGGCCAGGTGCCGTACCGGCTCCCAGCTGGTGCCGTCGGCGGCCAGCTTGCCCTCGACCCGGTTGCCCTTGGAATCGGCGACCGTGACCGTGACCAGCTTGCCCTTCTCGGCGGTGACCTTCAGGGCGCCGCTCGTCGCGACCGACGCGGCGCCGTCCTTGGGCGCGACGGTCACCACCGCCTGGGAGGCCGCGTTCGCGACCTGCCCGCCGCCCTTCGTCTTCTCCGGGCCCTTGCCGCTCTCGGCGGACCCCGACCCCCCGCATGCCGTCACCAGCAGCAGCAGCGCCCCCAGCACCAGGGCCGACAGCCCCTTGCCGGATCCGCTTCCGCCCGCCCCGGCCGATGCCCCCGATATCGGCTGCACGTTCACTTCGGTGTTCTCCCCTCGCACGGCCTGGCCCCGCCACGGCCCGCACCCCCGCACGCCCACTCGCGCGTGCACCGCGATAGATAATCACACCGCAGGCGGTACCGAGCGCCCCCGGATGTCACCGTTCAGTCCCAACGTGTCCAGGACCGGGGCGGGCCGTGCCGGACCGTGCGGGAACGGCGAGAGATGGCCGGGGTCACCGCAGGGCGGAACCGGCCTTCCAGCGGGCCCAGTCCATGTTCCAGCCGCCCAGGCCGTTGTCGGGCGACACCGTCCGGTCGGTCGAGTTGACCACCTCCACGACGTCCCCGATCAGCGTCCGGTCGAAGAACCAGCCCGCCGGGGAGTCGGCGCTGCCGCCCTTCACGTCGCGCAGCCCCACGCACCCGTGGCTCACGTTGGCCGTGCCGAACGTGGACGCCGGTGCCCAGTAGTTGCCGTGCAGGAACGTCCCCGAGTCGGTGAGCCGCATGGCGTGCGGGACGTCCTTGATGTCGTACTCGCCCTTGCCGTCCTTGTCCTTGAAGCCCACCGTGGCGCCGTTCATCCGGGTGACGTCGAACAGCTCCGTCACCACCATCTTCCCGTTGTAGGTGGTGGTCTTCGGTGCTCCCGCCGTGATCGGCACCGTCGTGAGGAGCCGGCCGTCGCGCCGCACCTCCATGGTGTGCTCCTCGGCGTCCACCAGGGAGACCTGGGAGCGGCCGACCCTGAACCCGACCTCCTTGTGCTGGATCCCGTACACCCCCGGCGCCCCCTCCACGTCGCGCAGCCGCAGGCCGACGGTGACCTCGGTGCCGGGCCTCCAGTACGCGCGCGGACGGAAGTCCAGGCGCTCCTTGCCGAACCAGTGGCCCACCACCTCCACCGGGGGCCGGGACGTGACCCGGATGGCCCGCTCGACGGCCGCCCGGTTCTCGATGGGACGGTTGAAGGAGAAAGAGACGATCATGCCGGTGCCGACGGTGGAGCGGTTCTCCGGCGCGAAGTAGCCGATGAACCGGTGCTCGGGGACCGCGGTGGTGAACGTCGTGTGCCGGGCCGAACGCCGCCCGTGGGCGTCCAGCGCGACCGCGTCCACGCTGTACTTGGCGGCCAGCGCGAGCCGCACACCGGGCGCCGGGTGCCAGCGCAGCCCGTCCTCCGAGATCGCGCCCGGCACCCGCTCCGGCTGCGCGTCCTCGACCTTCACCACCCTGACCCGCTCCAGCCGCCCGCTGGGGACGCTCACCTCCACCCGGCCGTCCGGGGTCACACCCTTCGCGCCGTCCCCGGGCGTCACCCGGATGGTGTCGTCCGGGGACCGCCCCTTGCCGCCCATGCCGATGTCCAGACCACCGCCACCGGTGCACCCGGCCAACCCCGCCATCAGCCCCGCGCATGCCACGGCAGCGGCGATGCCGAGCCCTGCCCGCTTCAGTACGTGTCTCACGATGCGACCAACGACTGCCCCCCTCCAGGGGAAACGTCAGTGCGGGTCATGTTGGGAGGCAGGCAGTCCGGGAAGAACAGGTGGAGGACCATGTGCGGGGCCGCGGCAGGGACGCCGCGGCCTCGTGGCGAGTGAGCCGAAGGGGCGCTGCCGTGTCGGGAGGGAGAACGCGCGGAGGGTCGTGAGGAACCGGGCGCACCCCGCAGGCCGGGGGGACACCCGGGGGCACGATCGGCCGTCGACACGGGCGGAGTGCGCCGGAGGTGAACCGCGCCACCACAAAGGGAGCCGCGGGAGGCGGGCAGGTGTCGAGCGCAGCCGAGCAGCAGGCAGTGCAGCGTGCGGTGGGTGACGCACTGCTGGACGGGAGGCCCGCCCCCGCCGGGGCACGTCACCATGGACCGGACGGGCTCCCCCGGGACCCCGCCGCGCCCTCCCCACCCGTATGGCCGGGCGCGCCCACGCCGCTCGGCGCCCGGTTCCGGGCCGGGCCCGGCGGGGCGGCGGGGACGAACTTCGCGCTCTGGGCGGGCGGGGCGGAGGCGGTGGAACTGTGCCTCTTCGACGAGGGCGGTGCCGAGACCCGGCTGCCGCTGACCGAGCTGACCCATGAGATCTGGCACGGCTTCGTGCCGGGTGTACGGCCGGGGCAGCGGTACGGCTACCGGGTGCACGGCCGCTGGGACCCGTGGACGGGCGCCCGCTGGAACCCGGCGAAGCTGCTCCTCGACCCCTACGCGCGCGCGGTCGACGGCGACTTCTCGCTTCCGCCCGAGGTGTACGGCCATGTGCGGGACTGGCCCGAGCAGCACGT
The DNA here is from genome assembly GCF_056432045.1 of Streptomyces sp. NPDC045701. Lineage (NCBI taxonomy): Bacteria > Bacillati > Actinomycetota > Actinomycetes > Kitasatosporales > Streptomycetaceae > Streptomyces > Streptomyces sp. NPDC045701. The sequence goes on from NZ_JBWKJV010000015.1 coordinate 145,389, forward strand.
CGCCGACACCGTCCGGGACACCCGCGACTCGGCCCCGTACGTGCCGAAGGGGGTCGTCGTCCACGACGACGACGACTGGTCCGACGACCGGCGGCCGAAGACCCCGTGGGCGGACTCGGTCATCTACGAGGTCCACGTGCGCGGCTTCACCAAGCGCCACCCGGGCATCCCGGAGGAGCTGCGCGGCACCTACGCGGGGCTCGCGCACCCCGCGGCGATCGAGCACCTGGTGTCGCTCGGGGTGACGGCGGTCGAGCTGCTGCCGGTGCACCAGTTCGCGCACGAGGACCACCTGCTGCGGCGCGGGCTGAAGAACTACTGGGGCTACAACTCCATCGGCTACTTCGCGCCGCACGCCGCGTACAGCGCCTCGGGGACGGCCGGACAGCAGGTCGGCGAGTTCAAGCGGATGGTGAAGGCGCTGCACGCGGCCGGCATCGAGGTGATCCTCGACGTGGTGTACAACCACACCGCCGAGGCGAGCGAGCTGGGCCCCATGCTGTCGCTGCGCGGCATCGACAACCGCGGTTACTACCGGCTGGCCGCCGACGCCCGCAGATACGCCGACTACACGGGCTGCGGCAACACCCTGCACGTCGTCCAGCCGCACGTGCTGCGGCTGATCACCGACTCGCTGCGCTACTGGGTCACGGAGATGGGCGTCGACGGCTTCCGCTTCGACCTGGCGGCGGCGCTCGCCCGCTCGATGCACGACGTCGACATGCTGTCGCCGTTCCTCGCGACGATCGCCCAGGACCCGGTGCTGCGGCGGGTGAAGCTGATCGCCGAACCGTGGGACGTCGGCAACGGCGGCTACCAGGTGGGCGCGTTCCCGCCGCTGTGGACCGAGTGGAACGACCGCTACCGGGACGCCGTCCGCGACTTCTGGCGCGGCGCCCTGCCGGACGTGCGCGACCTCGGCTACCGGCTGTCGGGGTCCAGCGACCTGTACGCGTGGGGCGGCCGGCGCCCGTACGCCTCCGTCAACTTCATCACCGCCCACGACGGCTTCACGCTGCGCGACCTGGTGTCGTACGAGCGCAAGCACAACGAGGCGAACGGGGAGGGCAACCGGGACGGCACGAACGACAACCGCTCCTGGAACTGCGGCGTCGAGGGCGAGACGGACGACCCGGCGGTGAACGCGCTGCGGCGGCGCCAGGTGCGCAACCTGCTCACCACGCTGCTCCTGTCCACGGGCGTGCCGATGCTGGTGGCGGGCGACGAGATGGGCCGCACCCAGGGCGGCAACAACAACGCCTACTGCCAGGACAACGAGATCGGCTGGGTCGACTGGTCACTGCCGGAACGCCCCGGCCCGCAGGGGCTGCTGGAGCTGACCTCCCGGCTGCTGGCGCTGCGCCACGCCCACCCGGTGCTGCGCCGCCGGGCCTTCTTCTCGGGCCGCCCGCAGGGCGTGGACGGGCTGCGGGACCTGGCGTGGTTCACGGCGGCGGGCGCGGAGATGACGGAAGGGGACTGGTACGCCCGGACCGCGACGATCGGGATGTACCTGTCGGGGCGGGACATCCCGGGCCGGGACGCGCGCGGTGAGCCCATCACGGACGACAGTTTCCTGGCGGTCCTCCACGCGGGCGCCGATCCGGTGGACTTCCGTCTGCCGGGCCCGCCGTGGGCGGGGGCGTACGAGCTGGTCGTGGACACCTCGCGGGAGGACCAGTCCGGGGCGCCGGGCACGGTGCACCCGGGCGGGGAGGTGCTGACGGTGCCGGCGCGGTCGGTGCTGCTGCTGAGGGTGCGGGACTGAACGCCGCCGGCCGGCGCGCGGCCGCGACCGCGGGATGAGCGTCGGTACGCGTCGGAAAAAGCACGTGAGCGATGTCGGTGCCGAACCGTAGGCTCGCTCCGATGCCGAAGAAGGATGCAGCGACCAGGGATCGTTCGACCGTTCGCACACTGCTGCGGCTGTGGCCGTACGTGCGTCCGGTGCGCGCGCGCATCGTCACGGCGGCGGTCGTGGCCGTCGTGGCGTCCTGTCTGAGCCTGGTCATCCCGCTCGTACTGAAGTGGATCGTGGACGGGCCGGTGGCCGGGCGGGAGCCCGGCGGGGTGTGGTTCGGGGCGCTGGTGGTGCTGGCGCTGGGGATCGCGGAGGCCGCGCTGTTCGGGCTGCGGCGCTGGCTGGTGGCCCGGCCGCTGGCGGGCGTGGAGGCCGCCATGCGCGCGGACCTGTACCGGCACCTGCAACGGCTGCCGATCGCGTTCCACGACCGGTGGGCGTCCGGACAGTTGCTGTCGCGGGCGACGACGGACCTGTCGTTGATACGGATGTTCCTGGCGTTCCCGATGACGTTCCTGTTCGTCAACGGTGTGACGGTGGTGGTGGGCTGCGGCGTGCTGCTGGTGCAGGACTGGACGCTGGGCCTGGTGCTACTGGTGCCGGTGGTGCCCCTGATCGCGGTCTGCTCGCTTTTCGAGTCGCGCTACTCGCTGGTGGCGCGGCGCGCCCAGGACCAGGTGGGCGACCTGACGACGGTCGTCGAGGAGAGCGTGCTCGGCATCCGGATCGTCAAGGGCTTCGGCCGCCACCGGAGCCAGGCGGCGGCGTTCGGCGCGTTGGCCGAGCGGCTGCGGGGCACGGAGCTGAGCAAGGCGCGGCTGCTGGCGGGCATCTGGGCGGTCATCACCGTGGTGCCGGAACTGGCCATCGGGGTGGCACTGGTGCTGGGCACCGTCCAGGTCGCGGACGGCGCGCTGTCCGCCGGGACCCTGGTGGCGTTCCTGTCGACGGCGCTGGCGCTGCGGTGGCCGGTCGAATCGATCGGGTTCCTGCTGGCGATGAGCCAGGAGGCGGCGACGTCGGTGGAGCGGTTCTTCGAGGTGATGGACGAGGCGGAGGAGGACGACGCACGCCGGGACGGGGGCGGGTCCCGTCCGGTGCCGGTGGGGTCGCCGTTGGGCGGGTTGCGCTTTGAGGGCGTGACGTTCCGCTATCCGGACGCGCCGGAGGACGCGCCTCCGGTGCTGGACGGGGTCGATCTGGTGGTCCGGCCCGGCGAGACGATGGCCCTGGTCGGGGCCACCGGTTCGGGCAAGACGACGCTGACGGCGCTGGTGCCGCGGCTGCACGAGGTGACGGCCGGGCGGATCCTGCTGGACGGGGTCGACGTGGCGGCCATGCCCCGGGAGCGGCTGCGGGAGCTGGTGTCCGTGGCGTTCGAGGAGCCGACGCTGTTCTCGGCCAGCGTCGGGGAGAACGTGCTGATGGGCGCCGGCCCCGGGGGCGCGGGCGAGCCGGAGCTGCGGCGCGCTCTGGAGGTGGCCCAGGCGGGGTTCGTGAAGCACCTGCCCCAGGGGGACGCGACGCAGGTCGGCGAGCAGGGCCTGAGTTTGTCGGGCGGCCAGCGCCAGCGTCTGGCCCTGGCGCGGGCGGTGGTGGGCCGCCCGCGTTTCCTGGTGCTGGACGATCCGCTGTCGGCGCTGGACGTGCACACCGAGGCGCTGGTCGAGGCCGCGCTGCGGGACGTCCTGCGGGACACCACCGCGCTGGTGGTGGCCCACCGCCCGTCCACGGTCATGCTGGCCGACCGCGTGGCCCTCCTCTCGGCGGGGCGCGTCACCGCGGTCGGCACCCACCAGGAACTCCTGCGGGACAGCGCGGAGTACGCATGGCTCATGTCGGGAGCCGGAACGACGGGTGGTGCGCGATGACGGACACGGTGGGCGGGACGTCCCCGGTACCCCGGGCCGGCCCTGCGGCGGGTCCCCCGGCGGGTCTTCCGGCCGGCGGAAAGACGCCGGAGCCGGGCGGGACTCCCGGCGCGGACGGGACTGACGGCGCGGACGGGACTGACGCGTTCGACCGGGACGACCTGCCGGTGGCGGAGGGGGCCACGGGGCGGCTGCTGCGGTCGCTGCTGGCGCCGCGGCGGGGGCGGGTCGCGCTGGCCGCGCTGTTGCTGCTGCTCCAGCAGGCCGCCGTACAGGCCGGGCCGCTGCTCGTCGCGTACGCCATCGACCGGGCCGTGCCCGCCCTCCGGGGCGGGGACCACGGGCCGCTGGTCGCGGTGGCCGCGGGGTACGGCGTGTGCGCGGCGGGCGCCGGCCTCTTCCAGTACGCCTTCATCCGCGCCTCCGCCCGGGTCAACCAGGACGTCCTGCTCGACCTGCGCGGGCGGATCTTCCGGCACGCGCAGGCGCTGAGCATCGACTTCCACGAGCGGTACACCTCCGGCCGGCTGATCTCGCGCTCCACCACCGACGTCGAGTCGCTGCGCGAGCTGCTCGGCGAGGGGCTCCAGGAGCTGATCGGCGTCCTCCTGTCCTTCGCCTTCATCTCCGTGCTCCTGCTCTGGCTCGACCTGGGCATCGGCGCGGTGGCGCTGGTCTCCTTCCTCCCGCTGCACCTGCTCGTACGGGTCTACCGGCGGCGCGCGGCCGTCGCGTTCAGCGCGCGGTCGACGGCCATCGCCGCCGTCATCGTGAAGTTCGCGGAGACGATGAACGGCATCCGCCCGGTGCGGGCGTTCCGCCGCGAGCGGACCAACGACGCCGACTTCCGCGCGCTCAACCACCGCCACGAGCGCCGCAACGGCGACGCGATACTGGAGATGGCCCGCTACGTCATCGGTTCCCGGCTGGTCGCCAACACGGCGGTCGCCGCCATGGTGCTGTGGGGCGCCTACCGGGTCGCGTCCGGGACGCTCGCGCTCGGGGTGCTGGCGGCGGCCGTGCTCTACATGCGCCGGCTGTACGACCCGATCGACCGGCTGGCGATGTTCCTCAACTCGTACCAGTCGGCGGCCGCCTCGCTGGAGAAGATCGCCGGACTGCTGGCCCAGACCCCGGCGGTCCGTGACCCCGCGGCGCCCCGTCCCCTGCCGCCGACCCGCTCCGGGACGCCCGGGCGGGAGGTCGTCTTCGAGGACGTCCGCTTCGGGTACCGCACGGGCGGCGAGGTGCTGCCGCGCTTCGGCCTGACGATCCCGGCGGGGCAGACCGTCGCGGTGGTCGGGTCGACGGGCGCGGGCAAGTCCACCCTCGCCAAGCTGCTCGCTCGCTTCTACGACCCCTCCGCCGGCCGGGTGCTGCTCGACGGAGTCGACCTCCGGGACCTGTCGGTGCCGGAGTTGCGGCGGGGGGTGGTGATGGTGACCCAGGAGGCGTTCCTGTTCTCGGGGACGGTCGCGGAGAACATCGCCATCGGGCGGCCGGACGCCACGCGCGCGGAGATCGAGCAGGCGGCGAAGGCCATCGGCGCCCATGACTTCATCACGGCCCTCCCGGACGGTTACGACACCGACGTACGCAAGCGGGGTGGCCGGATCTCGGCGGGCCAGCGCCAGCTGGTCGCCTTCGCGCGGGCGCTGCTGGCCGACCCGTCGGTGCTCATCCTCGACGAGGCGACCAGTTCCCTGGACGTCCCCGGCGAGCGGGCCGTGCAGCGTGCCATGGACACGGTGCTGGACGGCCGCACGGCGGTGGTGATCGCGCACCGGCTGTCGACGGTCGAGATCGCGGACCGGGTGCTGGTGATGGAGGGCGGCCGGATCGTGGAGGACGGGCCGCCCGCGGAACTCGTCCGGGGCGAGGGGCGCTTCGCGGGGCTCCACCGGGCGTGGCGGGAGAGCCTGGTGGGCTGAGTTCCCTCCATGATCCTTCCAATGGCCCCGCGGGCTCACCCGATCACCTGATCGACGCCGGAATATGCATGCGCATCAAGGTGGTTGGAGGGGACGACGCCATCGACGACCCGGGGCGACGGCCGGCGCCCGGGGCGCCGTCGGGCGCCGGGTCCCAGAGCCGGAGCTGACATGACCACCCACACGGCCCGCGCCACCGACCGTTCGTTCCTCTTCGTCCTCGGCAGCTCCCGTACCGACGGCAACACCGAGCTGCTCGCCCGGACCGCGGCGGCGCAACTGCCCGCCGGGATACCGCAGCGCTGGGTGGACCTGAACGCCGTCCCCCTGCCCGATTTCCAGGACGGGCGGCACGAGACCGACGACTGGCCGGCCGGGGAGAGCGAGGAGGAGCTGCGGCGGGCCACCCTGGAGGCCACCGACATCGTCCTGGCCTCGCCGCTGTACTGGTACACCGTCTCCGCGCAGACCAAGCGCTACCTCGACTACTGGTCCGGCTGGCTGACGGCGCCCGGCTCGGACTTCAAGGAGCGGATGGCGGGCCGGACGCTGTGGGGCGTGACGGTCATGGCGGACTCCGACGAGTCCGTCGCCGACGGGCTGGTGACCACGCTCAACAACTCGGCGGCGTATTTGGGGATGCGCTTCGGCGGGGTGCTGTTCGGCAACGGCTCCCGGCCGGGCCAGGTGCGCGACGACGAGCGGGCGATGATCCGCGCGAAGACCTTCTTCGAGGGCGAGCCCCCGCTCGCCCTGTTCCCGCACGAGGAGGGGACCCGGCAGCGCTAGCCGGCGCCCGCGGCACGACGGGGCCGCCGGTGCGGACGGCGGCCGGCCCGAGGGAGCCGGGAGGCGATGGCCGGAAGTCCGCCCGGCGGCGAGGGGCGCGTGGAGGATGGCGCGGCACACGCGCTCAACACCGCGTTCACAATGGCAAGTCGCCCGCCGGCCGCCACGGACCAGTGGTCCGGGGGCCGGGCGGGGCGCCGCACCGCTTCGCGGTGCGCACCGCGAAACGTCCGGTTAACGAACACGGCTTTTCGGGCAACGGACGAATTCCGGCCAATCTATTGACGCGCTCCTGACAGGGAGCCGTGATCGGCGCCACTCTTACCCCGTTCTCCGCACCACTTGTTCGACACGAGTTCCCGTGTTCGATCCGCATGTGTTCCGCGCTTATTCAGGCCGCTCCGCCCGGCCGGCCCACCCAGCCGACCGGTAACCCCCCTCAAAAGGAGTCCGCGTGAGATCCACGCCAAGCCGTCGCGCCACCGCCACCGGTGCCCTGATCGCCGCCGCCGCCATGCTCACCGTGGGCGTGCAGTCCGGCGCCGCGACCGCCGCCGGCACCCCGGCGGCCCCCAAGGCCCAGGTGGCCGGCAAGGCCGACCCCGGTTCCCTGCCCGCCGACCTCTCCCCCGCGCAGCGCACCGCGCTGATACGCGCGGCCGACGCCGGCAAGGCCGAGACGGCCAGGGAACTCGGCCTCGGCGCCCAGGAGAGGCTCGCCGTCCGCGATGTCGTGCAGGACCGCGACGGCACCACCCACACCCGGTACGAGCGGACCTACGCAGGGCTCCCGGTGCTCGGCGGCGACCTGGTCGTCACCGAGACCGGGGCCGGACGGACCGAGGCGGTCAGCAAGGCATCCCGGGCGGCGCTCACGGGCGTGGACACCACCGCGGAGATCACCCCCGCCGCCGCCGAGAAGCAGGCCGTCGGCGCGGCCCGGGCCGAGGGTTCCAAGGCCACCGACTCCGAGCGCGCCCCGCGCAAGGTGGTCTGGCTCGCCCAGGGCAAGCCGGTCCTCGCGTACGAGACGGTCGTCGGCGGCCTCCAGCACGACGGCACCCCGAACGAGCTGCACGTCGTCACCGACGCCACCACGGGCGCCAAGCTCTACGAGTGGCAGGCCGTCCACAACGGCACCGGCAACACCCAGTACAGCGGCCAGGTCACCCTCGGCACCGCGCCCTCGTACACGCTGACCGACACCGCCCGCGGCAACCACAAGACGTACAACCTCAACGGCGGCACCTCCGGCACCGGGACGCTGTTCTCCGGGGCGGACGACGTCTGGGGCGACGGCACCCCGCAGAACAAGGAGACCGCGGGCGCCGACGCCCACTACGGCGCCGCGCTCACCTGGGACTACTACAAGAACGTCCACGGCCGCTCCGGAATCAAGGGCGACGGCGTCGGCGCGTACTCCCGCGTCCACTACGGCAACGCGTACGTCAACGCCTTCTGGACCGACAGCTGCTTCTGCATGACGTACGGCGACGGCGCGGGCAACACCAAGCCGCTCACCTCCATCGACGTCGCCGCCCACGAGATGACCCACGGCATCACCTCCGCGACCGCCAAGCTCGTCTACAGCGGCGAGTCGGGCGGCCTGAACGAGGCGACCTCGGACATCTTCGCGGCCGCCGTGGAGTTCCACGCCAACAACGCCGCCGACAAGGGCGACTACCTCGTCGGCGAGAAGATCGACATCCGCGGCAACGGCACCCCGCTGCGCTACATGGACAAGCCCAGCAAGGACGGCTCGTCGAAGGACGCCTGGTACTCCGGTATCGGCGGCGTCGACGTGCACTACTCCTCCGGCCCGGCGAACCACTGGTTCTACCTGCTCTCCGAGGGCAGTGGCGCCAAGTCCATCAACGGCGTGAACTACGACTCGCCGACCTCCGACGGCCTGCCCGTCACCGGCATCGGCCGGGACAAGGCCGCGCTGATCTGGTACAAGGCGCTCACCACCAAGTTCACCTCCACGACCAACTACGCCGCCGCGCGCACCGGCACGGTCGCCGTCGCCACGGAGCTGTACGGAGCCGGCAGCGCCGAGGTGAAGGCCGTCGAGCACGCCTGGGCCGGCGTCAACGTCGGTTCCCGCCCCGGTGGCGGCGACCCCGGCACCGGCAAGGTCTTCGAGAACACGGCCGACGTCGCCATCCCGGACAACGGTGCCGCCGTCACCTCGGCCGTCGACGTCACCGGCATCGCCGGCAACGCCCCCTCCACCCTCAAGGTGGACGTGGACATCGTCCACACCTGGCGCGGTGACCTGGTCGTCGACCTCGTCGCCCCGGACGGTTCGGTCTACAACCTGAAGCCGTTCAGCTCCTCCGACTCGGCCGACAACGTCAAGGCCACGTACACGGTCAACGCCTCCACCGAGGTCGCCAACGGCAACTGGAAGCTCCGCGTCCAGGACAAGGCCGCGCAGGACACCGGCTACATCAACGGCTTCAAGCTGACCTTCCCGTGACCCGGGAGGCGCGGTGAGCGGCTGACGCACCGCCCGGCGGCACCCCGTGTGCCGCCGGGCGGTCGTGCGTGCGGCGGCGGCGGCGGATCAGCGGCGTACGCCCCGGAGGACACGGGCGCCGCTCCGCCCTCGTCCCCCCTCGCCATCACGGCCGCGGGGGGGGGGGGGGGGGGCGAGGGGGGGGGGGGGGGGGGGGGGGGGGGGGGGGGGGGGGGGGGGGGAGAGAGGGGGGGGGGGGGGGGGGGGGGGGGGGAGGGGGGGGGGGGGGGGGGGGGTGTGGGGGGGGGGGGGGAGGGGGGTGGGGTGTGGAGGAG
>NZ_JBWKJV010000016.1:0-19396 GCF_056432045.1 Streptomyces sp. NPDC045701
CCGGTTACATTCCGAACCCGGAAGCTAAGCCTTTCAGCGCCGATGGTACTGCAGGGGGGACCCTGTGGGAGAGTAGGACGCCGCCGAACAAGTTTATGGGAGAGCCCCGCACCTTTTGGTGCGGGGCTTTTCCGCGTTTCCGGGCGGTGTGAGCCGGTCCGGCCTTTTGGGTCGGCCGGCTCATGCCGCGTCGCGTGTCAGAGGCGACCCGCTGCCTTCAGGGCCAGATAGGCGTCGGCCAGGGCCGGTGCGAGATTGTCCGGAGTGGCGTCCACAACGGTGACACCGTGACGTTGGAGCTGTTCTGCGGTGTGACGGCGCTGGGCTTGGGTCTGGGTGCCCGCAGCGGCTTCATAGACGGCTACGGCGGTGCCGCGTGCCTTCGTCATCGCTTCCGTGTACGGGTCGGAGACGGAGGCCACCAGAACCGTATGGCGCTGGGTGAGCCGTGGCAGCACCGCAAGCAGGCTCTCTTCGGTGGGGGCGGCTTCCAGGGTTGTGAGGAGCACGATCAGCGAGCGCCGGGGAGCGGTGGCGAGGACTGCCGAGCTGAGGCCGCGCGCGTCGGTTTCCACGAGTTCGGGTTCGAGCGGAGCCAGGGCGTTGACGACGGCCGGGAGGAGATCGTTCGCGGAGCGGCCCTGGACGCGGGCGCGGACGCGGCGGTCGTAGGCGAGGAGATCGACGCGGTCACCCGCCCGGGAGGCGAGCGCGGTGAGCAGCAGTGCGGCGTCCATGGAGGCGTCGAGACGGGGGACGTCGCCGACCCGGCCGGCGGACGTGCGGCCGGTGTCGAGGACGACGAGGATGTGCCGGTCGCGTTCAGGACGCCAGGTGCGGACGGCGACCGTGGTGTGCCGGGCGGTGGCGCGCCAGTCGATGGAGCGGGTGTCGTCGCCGGGGACGTACTCGCGGAGGCTGTCGAACTCCGTGCCCTGGCCGCGCATGAGAACGCTGGTGCGGCCGTCGAGTTCCCGGAGACGGGCCAGCTTGGACGGCAGGTGCTTGCGGCTGATGAAGGGCGGCAGCACACGGATCGTCCAGGGGACCTGATGAGTGCCCTGGCGGGCGGCGAGGCCGAGTGGGCCGTAGGAGCGGACGGTGATCCGCGCCGCCTGCCGGTCCCCGCGGCGAGTGGGCCGGAGGACGGTGGTGACGCGGCGTCGCTCGCCGGCCGGGATCGTCAAGGCGTGCCGTGACGCTGCCTGCTCGCTGCCGGGCAGCCAGTTGCTGGGCGGCCAGGCATCACGGAGATGCGCGCGCAGACGTCGGCGCGACGGGTTCGCGACCGCGAGGTGGACCTCGGCGCTGTCACCCAGTCGAACGCTTGTGTCACCACTTCGGGTGAACCGGAGCGTGCGCACTGGCGCCGCGAGGGCGTAGTCGCACAGAATTGCGAGTGAGAGGGGCGCGTTGACGGCGAGCATCCCCGTCCAACTGGGGGCGAAGATGCCGACGGGCAGGGCGCCGACGGCGGCGAGGAGCGCGCTTCGTCCGGTGAGGGCCATGGGTTCACGGCCTCATCGGGGGACGGGGACGTGGGCGAGGATCGCGGTGATGACGGAGTCAGGGGTGACTCCTTCCATCTCTGCCTCGGGGCGCAGGTGGATGCGGTGGCGAAGGGTCGGCAGGGCCAGGGCTTTGACGTCGTCGGGGATGACGTAGTCGCGGCCGGTGAGCCAGGCCCAGGCGCGGGCGGTGGAGAGAAGTGCGGTGGCGCCTCGGGGGGAGACACCGAGGCTGAGTGAGGGGGATTCACGGGTGGCACGGCAGATATCGACGACGTAACCGGCGATGTCGATGGAGACGGCGGTCGCCGCGACGGCGGCGCGGGCGGCTTCCAGGTCGGAGGGGCCGGCGACGGGGCGCACTCCGGCGGCCTCGAGGTCCCGTGGGTTGAACCCTGCGGCATGGCGGGTCAGGACGCCGATCTCGTCCTGCCGTGAGGGCAAAGGCACCGTCAGCTTGAGCAGGAATCGGTCCAGTTGGGCCTCGGGCAGGGGATAGGTGCCCTCGTATTCGACGGGGTTCTGAGTGGCGGCGACGAGGAAGGGCTCGGGAAGCGGACGGGGCGTGCCATCGACCGTGACCTGGCGTTCCTCCATCGCTTCCAGAAGCGCCGACTGCGTCTTGGGGGGTGTGCGGTTGATCTCGTCGGCCAGCAGCAGATTGGTGAAGACCGGACCGGGCTGAAAAGAGAATGCGGCGGACCGGGCGTCGTAGACAAGGGAACCGGTGATGTCGCTCGGCATCAGGTCGGGGGTGAACTGGACACGCTTGGTGTCCAGGTCGAGAGAAGCGGCGAGCGCACGCACGAGCAGTGTCTTGGCGACACCGGGCACGCCTTCGAGGAGGACGTGGCCTCGGCAGAGCAGCGCGACGACGAGCCCGGTGACAGCGGGATCCTGCCCGACCACGGCCTTCGCGATCTCGGTGCGCAGGGCCTCCAGGGAGGAGCGGGCGCCGTCCGAGTTCTGAGCGGTCTCGGGGGTCGGGGCACTCATGAGGTGCGTACCTCTCTTTCGAGGGCGTCGAGTTGGTCTGCGAGAAGAGTGAGCGCGGCGTCGTCGGCGGGGGCCTGGCCGAAGAGGAGGTCGCTGAAGTCCCCGTCCCGGGCCGCGAGCCGTGCCGATACGGCAGGCAGCAGGGCGTCGGGGGAATGGGCTTCCGTGGGTGGGACGCCCAGGAGGGGCGCGAGCCGGCTGCGGGTCGCCGTGCGGAGGACGGCGGCGGCGCGGTCGCGGGCGTTGGCGCGGTGGTAGAGGCGGGCGCGGCCTTCGGTGGTTTCGGAGGCGCGGATGGTGACGGGGAGGTCTTCGGTGACGAGGGGCCCGAGGCGGCGGGCGCGCCAGATGGCGGCGAGCACTGCGGCGAGGGCGAGCTGGAGAGTGCCCCACAGCCAGCCGGCCGGGATCAGTTCGAGGAAGCCGCGCTCGGTGGCGTCCTCTCGGTCGCCACCGTCACCGCTGCCGGCTGTGGCGGAGGGATCGTCGAGGGAGGGGAGGTACCAGACGAGATGAGGCCGGGAGCCGAGGAGTTGGAGTGCCAGCGAGGCGTTGCCCCGCTTGTCGAGGCGCTCGTTGTAGAGGATGTCGGGCGAGCCGAGGAGGACGGTGTCGCTTCCGGCGGGGCCGTTGATCCGCAGGAGGGCGGCCAGGTCGTCACTGGGGTAGCAGGCGTCGCTGCCGGGGAGCTCGGTCGTGTAGCGCTCGCCGCCGAGGTCGACGTCGCCGGCCCGGTCCGCGGCGGGCAGGGAGCACCGGGGGGACAGTGCGGAGACGGGGGCGGAAGTCCCTGTGCGCACTCCCGGCGCCAGGGTGCCGGTGGAGGCCGCACCGGCGGAGATCAGCACGGTGCGGCCGCTCGCGGTGTTCATGTCGCTGCGCAGGATGTCTTGCTGGTGGCCCGTCAGCAGGTCGGGGGTGGTGACGAGGAGCGTGGTGTCGGGGCCGGACGCCGCGGTGGCCTCGCCGAGGGTGGTGACCACTCGGGTGGTGACACCGCGGTGCTTCAGAAGTTCGGCGACGGCGCGGCTGCCCTGAGGGTCGGCGGAGCGGGGGTCGAGGTGGCCGTGCTTGGCATCGGAGCGCATGAGGGCCATGACGATGCCGGCGGCGACGAGCACGGCCAGGGCGAGCAGCGGCCCTCGCACCCGGGTCCAGACCTGGTGGGCGGTGGGGGATGTGGAGGTGGGGGTGGAGGTCATCCGGCCGCTCCCCGGGGGGCGTCGCTCAGGTCGGGCCTGACGCGTTCGAGCGCGGTGTCCACGTCCCTGAGGCGCTGGTACGCGTGCCGGTCGGCGGTGCGGCCGCCGTACGTGACGTCGTCGAACGCGCGGGCGGCGGAGCGGAGCTCGTCCGCGTGGGCGAGCAGGGCGCGGCCGGCTTCGGCTGCGGCTTCGTCCGCGGTGCGGCCGGGGCGCGGTTCGAGAACGGTGCGTTCTTCCAGGGAGCGCACGAGAGCGCGCATCCGTTCCTGGACGGCCTCGTTCCAGCGGCCGGCCGTGGCGTGGTCCTCGGCGGCGGCGCGGTGGTCGGCGGCGCTGCGGACGCGCTGGTCGAAGAGGGAGTCGGAGGCGGGGAGACCTCGCTGGGGGGTGCCGAGACGCCACCACATCGCACCCACGACGGCCAGGACGACGAGGGCGATCGCCACGAGCCCGAGTACGCCTCCCGGGGTGGCTGCCGAGGCGGAGTCGAGGAGCCTACCGACCCAATCCCAGAAGGCGTCGAGCGCGCGCTGGAGCAGGTTCGGGTCGTTCTCGTGGTACGCGGGGTCGGACAGCTCCCGCTCCGCCGCCTCACGGGCGGGGACGCGGGGGGTGTCCAGCGGTACGTCGTCGCCGGCGCGGACCGTCGGCCGCCCCGTGGTCAGGCCCCCCGTGTTCGGCACCGCATCAGCTCCTGGAGGCCGTGTCGCCGGGCGAGGAGGAGTCGTATCCGGGTACGCCGGCGGCGCGGGCCAGTTCGAGGTCGAGGGCCTCCCGCCGGATGCGCTGGTCGACGTAGAGGAGGACCGAGACACCCGAGGAGATCGGGTAGGTGATCGAGGCGGCGATGATCGCGCCGATTCCAGTGATGATCAGGAAGGCCCAGCCGAACTCCGGGGCCGTACCGGTGAGCAGGCCGCCGAGCCCCTCGCCGTCCACCGCGAACGCGATGATGGTGAAGGGGACCGCGATGATCATCGAGATGATGAACATCAGCAGCATGGTGAGGGTCAGGATGCCGAAGATCCGCCACCAGGCGCCCTGGACGAGCTTGGCGGAGCGCTTCAGGGAGGCGAACACGCCCTGCCGCTCCAGCATCAGTGCCGAGTAGGAGAGGCTGAACCGGACGAGGAGCCAGACGATCACGACGAGGGCGGCGACTCCGCCGAGGGCGGTCAGCAGGACACCCGCCGGCGAGCCGTCGAGGAGCAGGCCCGGGAGCAGACCGACCGCCATGACGGCGGCGCTCAGCACCGGCAGCAGGAGGGTCAGGCCGAGAAGCTGGGGGAGCCTGGGGCGGGCCTCGCGCCAGGCGTCGGCGAGGGATACCGGGCGGCCCAGCACGGCGCGGCTGATCACGACGGTCAGCAGGGCGGTCGTGACGAACGTGCCGATGAGGGTGACGAGTGTCGTCGGGCCCAGGGAGATGAGACTCGTCTTGAGGGACGCCACCGACTGTTGCAGGGCCTCTTCCGGGGTCGGGTCCGCGCTGAGTCGCGGGGGTGCCGGCACGAGGTAGCGCTGGAAGAGGATGTCGCCGATCTGGGTGATCACCGAGACGGTGAGCGTGATGCCCAGGACGGTCCGCCAATGGGCGCGCAAGGTGGAGACCGCCCCGTCGAGGATCTCCCCGACGCCGAGGGGACGCAGCGGGATGACCCCGGGCTTGGCCGCGGGCGGCCGGCCCCAGCCGCCCTCGTGCCGGTTGCCGTTCCCTCTGGGTGCCGGGGTGGTCGGTGGGACGGGGCCGGGTGCGGTCGGCGGGGACCACTGGGCGGCCGGCGGCTGGTTCGCCGACCACTTGGCGGGCGCACCGGCGGCGTCGGTGGGCTCCGCGGGGCGCGGGACGTCGGCGCCCTGGCCGTCGGAGGGCGAGGATCCGGGCGAGGCCCAGCCCGGAGTGTCGTTCACGGTCGTCCACCTCGTGCGTTCGTCGCGGTGCCGACTCGTCGAGCGGGCTCGGTCATGGTGCCGGGCCGCTCGGTGGGGCGGCGGGTTGGCAGCCATGGTGCCACGCGCCATCGGTGGCCGGGTCTGGGGCCGGATCTCCTGGGCACCTTCATTGTCCGTGGTTCAGCGGGCAGACTGGGCGGATGGCTGATCAGTACGCACAAACTCCCGTCGGCTCCGAGTCGTCCATGCTGCCCTCCCTTCGCTGGGAGGAGCCGCCGGAAGGGCCCGTGGTGGTACTTCTCGACCAGACGCGGTTGCCGGCAGAGGAGGTCGAGCTGGTCTGTACGGATGTGCCGGCGCTGGTCCGGGCGATCCAGACGCTCGCCGTGCGCGGGGCGCCGCTGCTGGGCATCGCCGGTGCCTACGGTGTGGCGCTGGCCGCCGTGCGGGGCTACGACGTGGACGAAGCGGCCGGGACGCTGGCGGGTGCGCGGCCCACCGCGGTGAACCTGGCGTACGGGGTGCGGCGGGCGGCGGGCGCGTACCGGGCAGCGCTGGAGAAGGGCGAGGGCAGGGAAGGGGCGGCCCGGGCGGCGCTGGCGGAGGCCAGGTCCCTGCACCGGGAGGACGCCGAGGCCAGTGCGCTGATGGCGGGGCACGGGCTGGCGCTGCTGGACGAGCTGCTGCCCGGCGGTGGCCACCGGATACTGACCCACTGCAACACCGGGGCGCTGGTCTCGGGCGGTGAGGGGACCGCGTTCGCCGTGGCGCTGGAGGCGCACCGGGTGGGCAGGCTCCGCCGGCTGTGGGTGGACGAGACGCGGCCGCTGTTGCAAGGGGCGCGGCTGACGGCGTACGAGGCGGCCCGCAACGGTATGCCGTACACGCTGCTCACGGACAACGCGGCGGGTTCGCTGTTCGCGGCCGGGGAGGTGGACGCGGTACTGATCGGGGCGGACCGGATCGCGGCCGACGGTTCGGTGGCGAACAAGATCGGCAGCTACCCGCTCGCGGTGCTGGCCAGGTACCACCACGTGCCGTTCGTCGTGGTGGCGCCCACCACGACGATCGATCCGCGGACGCCGGACGGGGCGTCCATCGAGGTGGAGCAGCGGGCCGGGCAGGAGGTGACGGAGCTCACGGCGGCGCCGCAGGTGGTGGCCTCCGGGATGGGTCCGGGGGCCGGCGGCGGGCTGCCGGTGGCGCCGCTGGGGACCCAGGCGTACAACCCCGCGTTCGATGTCACGCCCCCGGAACTGGTGACGGCGCTCGTCACCGAACTGGGGGTGGTCTCCCCGGTCACCGGGGCGGGAATTGCCGAGCTGTGTGCCAGGTCACGCCAGGTAACGATTAGCTAATGGGATGATGTCGATTATGAAGGGACGCGTCCTAGTCGTCGACGACGACACCGCACTGGCCGAGATGCTCGGGATTGTGCTGCGTGGTGAGGGTTTCGAGCCGTCGTTCGTTGCGGACGGCGACAAGGCGCTTGCCGCTTTCCGGGAGGCCAAGCCGGACCTGGTGCTGCTGGACCTCATGCTGCCCGGCAGGGACGGCATCGAGGTGTGCCGGCTCATCCGTGCCGAGTCCGGTGTGCCGATCGTGATGCTCACCGCCAAGAGCGACACCGTCGATGTGGTGGTCGGGCTGGAGTCCGGCGCCGACGACTACATCGTCAAGCCGTTCAAGCCCAAGGAGCTGGTCGCCCGTATCCGGGCCCGGCTCCGGAGGTCGGAGGAGCCCGCGCCCGAGCAGCTGACCATCGGTGACCTGGTCATCGACGTGGCCGGTCACTCGGTGAAGCGGGACGGTCAGTCGATCGCCCTCACCCCGCTGGAGTTCGACCTGCTGGTCGCGCTGGCCCGCAAGCCGTGGCAGGTGTTCACCCGTGAGGTGCTGCTGGAGCAGGTGTGGGGTTACCGCCACGCCGCGGACACGCGGCTGGTGAACGTCCATGTGCAGCGGCTTCGCTCCAAGGTCGAGAGGGACCCGGAGCGGCCGGAGATCGTCGTCACCGTGCGTGGCGTCGGCTACAAGGCCGGACCGAGCTGACATGTCCCGCGGCAGTGCTGCTCCGAAGCCCGGGAACCCGGGAGTCCGTGCGGGGCGGGCTGCCGGGCCGGGCCGTCAGTCGTGGCGGCCGGGCCGTCTGCTCCAGGACGGTGCGCCGGGTGGACCGGTGTTCCGGCTCCTGGCGCGCTGGGTGCGCCGGCCGGTGCTGCCGGCGTTGCGGTTGTGGCGGCGGAACATCCAGTTGCGGGTGGTCGCCGGCACGCTGCTGATGTCGCTCGGAGTGGTGCTGCTGCTCGGGTTCGTCGTGATCGGGCAGATGCGCAACGGTCTGCTGGACGCCAAGGAGCGGGCCGCCCAGAGCCAGGCGTCGGGCGGTTTCTCGGCGGCCCAGGGGCAGGCCGACGAGCAGCCGGGGCCGGGCGGGCCGGACGGCGGGACGGCGCGGGCGTCGCTGAACTGGCGGTCCGACCTGGTCGTACAACTGGCGAGTGGTGGCCAGGGTGCGTTCAACGTGGTGGCGCTCAGCTCCGACACGGAGGGCGCGGCGCCCAGCCGGGGCGCGCGGGCCTCCGGCGGTGTCGAGCCGGCGCGGAGCATCCCGGACCAGCTGCGGGAGTCGGTCGCGCAGGGGCCGGGGGCGTTCCAGACGTACACCCGGATCAACTACTCGGACGGCAAGCCGTCCGAGGCCGGACTGGTGATCGGCAAGCGTCTCAATGACATCGACGGCAACTCCTACGAGCTGTACTACCTCTTCCCGCTGACGCAGGAGGAGGACTCCCTCGCCCTGGTGAAGACGACCCTCGCGACGGCCGGGCTGTTCGTGGTGGTGCTGCTGGGCGCGATCGCCTGGCTGGTGGTGCGACAGGTCGTCACCCCGGTGCGGATGGCCGCCGGGATCGCCGAGCGGTTGTCGGCGGGCCGGCTCCAGGAGCGGATGAAGGTCACCGGCGAGGACGACATCGCGCGTCTTGGTGAGGCCTTCAACAAGATGGCGCAGAACCTCCAGCTCAAGATCCAGCAGCTGGAGGAGCTGTCGCGGATGCAGCGGCGGTTCGTCTCGGACGTCTCGCACGAGCTGCGTACGCCGCTGACCACGGTACGGATGGCGGCCGACGTCATCTATGAGGCGCGGGAGGACTTCGACCCCGTGACGGCGCGGTCCGCGGAGCTGCTCGGGGACCAGCTGGACCGGTTCGAGTCGCTGCTGGCGGACCTGCTGGAGATCAGCCGCTTCGACGCGGGAGCGGCGGCGCTGGAGGCGGAGCCGATAGACCTGCGGGAGGTCGTCCGCCGGGTGATCGGCGGGGCCGAGCCGCTGGCCGAGCGCAAGGGCGGCCGGATCCTCGTGGTGGGCGACGAGCAGCCCGTTGTGGCGGAGGCCGACGCGCGGCGCGTCGAGCGGGTGCTGCGGAACCTGGTGGTCAACGCGGTGGAGCACGGCGAGGGCCGGGACGTGGTGGTGCGGATGGCCGCCGCGGGCGGCGCGGTGGCCGTCGCGGTGCGGGACTACGGGGTCGGTCTGAAGCCGGGCGAGGCGACGCGGGTGTTCAACCGGTTCTGGCGGGCGGACCCGGCGCGGGCACGTACCACCGGTGGTACGGGGCTGGGGCTGTCGATCGCCGTGGAGGACGCGCGGCTGCACGGCGGGTGGCTGCAGGCGTGGGGCGAGCCGGGAGGCGGTTCGCAGTTCCGGCTGACGCTGCCGCGCACGGCGGACGAGCCGTTGCGGGGGTCGCCGATACCGCTGGAGCCGGAGGACTCGCGGCGCAACCGGGAGCGGGCGACCGCCGAGGAGGCGTCGCAGGGCGCCGGGCGGCTGCCGACGGTGCCCGGCCAGGCGGGGAGCTCGGCGCGCGCGGGGCTGCCCGTCCCGCCGCGTACGGCGCTGCCGCCGCGCCAGGCCACGCAGGTGGCCGCCGATCCGACGGCGCTGCCCGGCAGCGGTTCGCGGGTGGTGTCGCGCGGGGCCGGTGAGCGGGCGGGCGAGGACGACTCGTCCACGACGCAGGACGTGAAGCGGGAGGGGACGAGTCGTGGGCGCTGAGCGTCGTCACGGCCGGGGGCGCACGGTGCGGGCAGCGGTGCTGCTCGCCTGCGGGGTGCTGCTGGCCGGTTGCGGGTCGATGCCCGACTCGGGGGACGTCTCCCAGGTGAAGGCGTCCAACCCGGGGGATTCGCAGGTGCGGGTGTATCCGGTGACGCCGCGGGAGAACGCGGAGCCGGACGAGATCGTCAACGGGTTCCTGGAGGCGATGACCGGTGACGACCCGGGCTTCGCCACGGCCCGGACGTACCTGACCAAGAAGGCGGCCCGGGAGTGGAAGCCCGAGGAGGGCACCACGGTGCTGATGGCCGCGCCGGTCAGCCGGCCGGAGCGGAGCGGCATCCGGGAGGCGGAGGACCGCCGCGTCTACTCCCTGCACGGCGACAAGATGGCGACGGTGGACGGCCGCCACGCCTACCGGCCGGTGCGGACGACCACGTACTCCGGGGCGATCCAGCTGGTGCGGGTGCCCGGCCCGGACGGCAAGGGCAAGGAGTGGCGCATCGACAACCTGCCGCAGGGACTGCTGCTCGGGGAGTCGGACTTCCAGCGCAATTACCGGGCGGTCAACAAGTACTACTTCGCGTCCGGTCGGCACTGGGTCGTGGCCGACCCGGTGTACATCCGGCAGCGGCAGGACCCGGTGACACGGATGGACCCGGTGGCGCAGACCGTGAAGGCTCTGCTCGAGGGGCCGACGAACTGGCTGGAGCCGGCGGTGGATTCCAGCTTCCCCACCGGTGTGGCGCTGAAGGACGGCGTCACGTCGCTGACGCCCGACGACCAGAACAAGCTGAAGGTGCCCCTCAATGAAAAGGCCGACAATATAGGTTTCGGCACGTGCCGGCGGATGGCTGCCCAATTGCTGTTCACGCTGGGCGATTTGGCGTCCACCAGGGTGGAGCAGGTCGAGTTGCAGAGTGAGGACGGCGGCACGCTGTGCTTGATGGGGGAGAGCCAGAAGGAGAACTACCGGCCTGATCCGTCGGGCGGTCTCCGGGCGGCGAACTCGTATTTCATCGACGCCTCCGGCCGGTTGTCGAAGCTGGAATCCGGCGCGGAGAACGTGGGCAAGCCGTCGCCCGTGCCCGGACCGTTCGGGAACGGGTCGGTGAAGGCGTCGAAGGTCGCGGTCGACCGCGACGAGCGGCGGGCGGCCGTGGTGTCGGACGACGACCAGCTCCTGCGGGTGGCCTCCGTGGTCTCCGACGGGGCGGGGGAGCTCCCGCCGCCGGTGGTGCGCAGCAGGGGCGTGAATCCGGCCGACCGGCTCTCCGCCCCCAGCTGGGACGGCCGCGGGGGCCTGTGGGTCGCCGACCGGGACCCGGCGAACCCCCGGCTGCTGTTCCTCCCCGACGGCTCAGAGGAGCCCGTGCAGGTGGCGGCTCCCTGGCTCGCCGACGGGATGCGGATCGAGGCGCTGCGGGTGTCCGAGGACGGGGTGCGCATGGCGCTGCTGCTCAAGGAGGGTGACCGGACGACGCTGCACATCGGGCGGGTCGAGCGGCGGGGGACCGGCGCGAAGCAGACGGTGCAGGTCGTGGACCCGCAGGCGATCGCCCCCCGGATGGAGTCGGTGACCTCGGTGTCCTGGGCGGGGCAGAGCCGGCTGGTGGTGCTGGGCAAGCTGGCCGGCGGGGTGCAGCAGGTGCGCTACATCCAGACGGACGGCTCGACGTCCGCCGCCGCCATTCCCGGGCTGAACCAGGTGAAGGTGGTCGCGGCGTCGAACAACGAGCGGGCACCCCTGGTCGCGGCCTCGGCCGACGACGGCATCGTGCGGCTGTACGCGGGCGCGAACTGGCAGCCGATGGTCGAGAAGGGAACCTTCCCGGTCTACCCCGGCTGACACCTCGCCGCGGCGCCCGCGTCGGCGGGCCGGGGCGGGTTGTCCACAGGGGTGGAGGGCCGGCCCGGGTACTTGGGACAGTGGGCCATGCGCTGGTGGTGGCGGGAGATGGCCGGGTTGGTGCTGCCGGTGGCCTGCGGGGGCTGCGGCCGGCCGCGTACGCCGCTGTGCGACGCGTGCGGGAAGGCGCTGGGCGAGGCCGGGCGGCGGGTGCGGCCGGTGCCCGAGCCGGCCGGGCTGCCGCTGGTGTGCGCCGCGGCGCCTTACGCGGACGCCGTGCGGGCGGTGCTGCTCGGGCACAAGGAGCGCGGGGCGCTGGGGCTCGCCCGACCGCTCGGGGTCGCGCTGGCCGGGGCCGTGAGGGCCTCTGTGGCGGCATCTGGCGGCTCGGGGGGCCTGCCGCTGCTCCTGGTGCCGGTGCCCTCAGCGCGACGCGCGGTACGGGCGCGTGGGCACGACGCCACGCGGCGGGTCGCCCGGGCGGCGGCGGGCGAGCTGCGGCTGAGGGGGACGGCGGCGCGGGTGCTGCCGGTGCTGCGGCAGCGGCGCGCGGTGGCCGGGCTGAACGCGCGGGAGCGGCTGGAGAACCTCACGGGCGCGCTGGAGGTGGTAGCCGGCGGCGATCGCCTGCTGGCGGGCGGCAGGCCCGTCCTCGTCGACGATCTCATGACCACCGGGGCCTCGCTGGTCGAGGCGGCGAGGGTGCTGCGTGCCGGTTCCGAGCCGCGAATCGGGGGACCCGTACCGGTGAGCGCCGCGGTGGTCGCGGCCCCTCCGCTCTCCTTCGAAATAAACCGGAACTGACGGGGAACGCGCAACGTTGAACGTACTGAGGAAGCGAAAACACCTGATCGGAGGTTCGTGCGGACAGCGGGTGCCGACATCCGCTCCAGCGAGCTATGTTCGGGTGTGAGGAATGGCGAAAGCCGCGCTTCACCGAATGCACTGCCGTGTTTCCGGCCGGATTCGGGGCATGGTCAGGACATCGAGGTGGTGGGGTGGGGATCTTGCCGACGGGGGAGGAGGAGGTCGAGTCGCCTAGTCCGAGGCTCCGGTAGTCACCGGGGTCTAGTGCAAAAGGGAGATGCTCGCCGGCCGGTGGGCCGGTGAAGCGATCCGGGAACGGAGTTCTGCGTGGACATCGTCGTCAAAGGCCGCAAAACCGAGGTGCCCGAGCGGTTCCGCAAGCACGTGGCCGAGAAGCTGAAGCTGGAGAAAATCCAGAAGCTCGACGCCAAGGTGATCAGCCTCGACGTCGAGGTGTCCAAGGAACACAACCCGCGGCAGGCGGACCGGTCCGACCGTGTGGAAATCACCCTCCACTCCCGGGGACCGGTGATCCGGGCGGAGGCGGCGGCGGGCGACCCCTACGCGGCCCTTGACCTCGCGACGGGCAAGCTCGAAGCCCGACTGCGCAAGCAGCACGACAAGCGCCACACCCGCCGTGGCAATGGCCGGCTCTCGGCGGCCGAGGTCGCCGACGCCGTCCCCGGCGTGGCCCACCTGAACGGCAACGGCTCCGTGGCGGTGGAGGAGCACGACTCCATCCCGACCACACGGATGGGCCCGCTCGAAGTACGGGGCGAAGGCCCCCTCGTGGTGCGCGAGAAGACCCACACGGCCGCGCCCATGTCCCTCGACCAGGCTCTCTACGAGATGGAGCTGGTCGGGCACGACTTCTACCTGTTCGTCGACTCCGAGACGAAGCAGCCCAGCGTCGTCTACCGGCGGCACGCCTACGACTACGGCGTCATCCACCTGGAGAGCGACCCGCTCGCCGGGTCCGAGGCAGGCGGTGCGGGGGGCGCGCTCGGCGGTTGATGACTGCTGAAGCACCCCGGTGGTGCCCCTGGAGCGCCGTGTGCGCCCCCAGGGGCACCACCGTGCGACCAGAGGATCACCCCTTCACCGGCCGGGCATGAAATCATGACGGGGCACGCCAACCGCTGCTCCGAAGGCCGGGGTTGGCGTACCGCTGAGGAACGTCAGGCAGGCCTGCAGGGGGAGGAACGATGGCGGACAGCTTCGGCCCGGTGCACCACCCGGGCGGCTCCGGCGTCCCGGTGGGCGGAGCGGGGTTCGGGAGCGGTACCGGCGGCGACGCGTCGCGCAAGGAACCCATCAGGGTCCTGGTGGTGGACGACCACGCGCTCTTCCGCAGGGGCCTGGAGATCGTTCTCGCCCAGGAGGAGGACATCCAGGTGGTCGGCGAGGCGGGCGACGGCGCGGAAGCCGTCGACAAGGCCGCCGACCTGTTGCCCGACATCGTGCTGATGGATGTCCGGATGCCCAAGCGCGGCGGTATCGAGGCCTGTACCTCCATCAAGGAGGTGGCCCCCAGCGCCAAGATCATCATGCTGACGATCAGCGACGAGGAGGCGGACCTCTACGACGCGATCAAGGCGGGCGCGACCGGCTACCTCCTCAAGGAGATCTCCACCGACGAGGTGGCCACCGCCATCCGGGCGGTCGCCGACGGGCAGTCCCAGATCAGCCCCTCCATGGCGTCGAAGCTGCTCACCGAGTTCAAGTCGATGATCCAGCGCACCGACGAGCGACGGCTCGTCCCGGCGCCCCGGCTGACCGACCGGGAACTGGAGGTCCTCAAGCTGGTCGCCACCGGAATGAACAACCGGGACATCGCCAAGGAGCTCTTCATCTCCGAGAACACGGTGAAGAACCACGTCCGCAACATCCTGGAGAAGCTCCAGCTGCACTCCAGGATGGAAGCGGTCGTCTACGCGATGCGGGAGAAGATCCTCGAGATCAGGTGAGGCTCAGGTGAGGCGGGCCAGGGCGGACGACAGCACGGGCCCGAGCTCGGGACGATCGACGCGCTCGATCCGTACCGAATCGCAGCCCACCCAGTCGGCGGCCTCGCGCAGCGCCTGCGCCATGGCGTCGACGGCCTTCGGCGACACCAGCGACACCTGCTTGGCCACCAGGGTGCTGCCCTCGCGGGCCGGATCCACCCGGCCCATCAGCCTGCCGCCGGCGAGCAGCGGCATGGCGAAGTAGCCGTGTATCCGCTTCTGCTTGGGCACGTACGCCTCCAGGCGGTGCGTGAAGCCGAAGATCCGTTCCGTCCGCGCGCGCTCCCAGATCAGCGAGTCGAACGGCGACAGCAGCGTCGTGCGGTGGCGGCCGCGCGGCACACTCGCCAGGGCCTCCGGATCCGCCCAGGCCGGCTTGTCCCAGCCCTGCACACGCACCGGCACCAGCCCGGAATCGGCGACCACGACGTCGAACTGCTCGCCCTTGAGGCGGTGGTAGTCGGCGATGTCCGCCCGCGTGCCCACCCCCAGCGCCTGCCCCGCCAGCCGCACCAGCCTCCGCAGGCACTCCGTGTCGTCCAGCTCGTCGTGCAGCAGGTCTGCCGGGATCGCGCGCTCGGCCAGGTCGTACACCCGCTTCCAGCCGCGCCGGTCGGTGCACACCACCTCGCCGTTCATCAGCGCCCGTTCGACGGCGACCTTCGACTCGGACCAGTCCCACCACTCCCCGCCGTTCTTGGCGCCGCCCAGCTCCGTCGCCGTCAGCGGACCCTCGGCGCGCAGCTGCTTGATCACCGCGTCATAGGACCCGTCCGCCAGGTCGTGGTACCACTGCGGGCGGGAGCGGTAGGCGCGGCGGCGGAAGGCGAAGTGCGGCCACTCCTCGACGGGCAGGACGCACGCCGCGTGCGACCAGTACTCGAAGGCGTGGGGTCGTGCCGGAGACGTGCCACCCGTGGAAGAGGAAGCCTCCGTGGACGGGGACGCGCCCGTGGAGGCGGTCGTCCAGTACGCGGCCTCCACGGCCGCGCGGCCCACGGCGCCCAGCCGGGCGTACGGGATCAGCTCGTGGGAGCGGGCGAGCACCGAGATCGTGTCCAGCTGGACGGCGCCGAGCCGGCGCAGGACGCCGCGCACCCCCGCGCGGCGGTCGGGCGCGCCGAGGAAGCCCTGGGCCCGCAGGGCGATACGACGTGCCTCGTCGGCGGAGAGCTCGGCGGTGGGAAGCGGCAGGGGCGTCGTGGTCCGCACGGTCGTCATGCTCGGCACGATAGACGGCGCCACTGACAGTCAGGCCGGGTCCGGCCGGGCCGGCAGGTAGGGCAGCCGGGACGCCAGCCCCAGGTCGGACGGGAGCAGGGCGCCGATCCAGCAGTCGCGGACCGTCCCCCGGTGCTCCATGCCCGCGCGCAGGACGCCCTCCACGGTGAAGCCGGCCTTCTCGGCGACCGCGCGGGAGGCCGGGTTGCCGACCTGGGCGCGCCACTCCAGCCGGGAGCACCCGAGGTCGGCGAAGGCCCAGCGGGCCACGGCGACCACCGCCTCGGCGGCGTACCCGTGGCCCCGGTGCCCGGCGACCGTGTAGTAGCCGACCTCCCAGCAGCCCGAGCGCGGGTGGTGGATGCCGAGGGAGGCCAGCAGGGGGCCGCCCTCCCGGGGGCGTACGGCGAAGGCGTACTCCGTGTCGTCCCGCCAGCCCTCCGGGACCTGGCGGCCGACGAAGTCCTCCGCGTGCTGCCGCAGGTACGGGGTGGGGACCGGTATCCAGCGCTGGATCGCGGGGTCCTGGCAGGCGGCGAGCACCTCGTCGGTGTCGGCCGGCGTGAAGGGGGTCAGACGCAGGCGCTCGGTGGTGAGGGTGACGGGCTCCATGTCCGGATTCTGCTGCGGTGGGCGGGGGCGGGGCGAACACTTTTCGGGTTCAGCGGCACCTTCGGCGCGTCCCGCGCGTTCTTCTTGCGGGCGGCATGTCGGCGCGGCAGTCGGACCAGGTGAGCGCGGACCTCCCGGCGCGGTGGCGTCCTCGCTTACGATGGCCGTTGCGGTGGGGCCCACCTGCCGTGCCCGTGCCAGTGTCCATGACAAGACCTAGTGCCAGGCCCGACCGGCAAGGAGACCAACCTCAGTGTCCGTCTTCAACAAGCTCATGCGTGCAGGCGAAGGCAAGATCCTGCGCAAACTGCACCGCATCGCGGACCAGGTCAACTCCATCGAAGAGGACTTCGTCAACCTCTCCGACGCCGAGTTGCGGGCGCTCACCGAGGAGTACAAGCAGCGGTACGCCGACGGTGAGAGCCTCGACGACCTGATGCCCGAAGCGTTCGCGACGGTCCGCGAGGCCGCCAAGCGCGTGCTCGGCCAGCGCCACTACGACGTCCAGCTGATGGGTGGCGCCGCGCTGCACCTCGGTTACGTCGCCGAGATGAAGACCGGTGAGGGCAAGACCCTCGTCGGTACGCTCCCGGCCTACCTCAACGCGCTGTCCGGCAAGGGCGTGCACATGATCACCGTCAACGACTACCTGGCGGAACGCGACTCGGACATGATGGGCCGGGTCCACAGGTTCCTGGGGCTCGAGGTCGGCTGCATCCTCTCCAACATGTCGCCGGCGCAGCGCCGTGAGCAGTACAACTGCGACATCACGTACGGCACGAACAACGAGTTCGGCTTCGACTACCTCCGCGACAACATGGCGTGGTCCAAGGACGAGCTCGTCCAGCGCGGCCACAACTTCGCCTGTGTCGACGAGGTCGACTCCATCCTGGTCGACGAGGCCCGTACGCCGCTGATCATCTCCGGTCCGGCCGACCAGGCCACCAAGTGGTACGGCGACTTCGCCAAGCTGGTCACCCGCCTCACGAAGGGCGAGCCCGGAAACCCCCTCAAGGGCATCGAGGAGACCGGCGACTACGAGGTCGACGAGAAGAAGCGCACCGTCGCCATCCACGAGTCCGGCGTCGCCAAGGTCGAGGACTGGCTGGGCATCGACAACCTCTACGAGTCGGTGAACACGCCCCTCGTCGGGTACCTGAACAACGCCATCAAGGCCAAGGAACTGTTCAAGAAGGACAAGGACTACGTCGTCATCGACGGCGAAGTCATGATCGTCGACGAGCACACCGGCCGTATCCTCGCCGGGCGCCGCTACAACGAGGGCATGCACCAGGCGATCGAGGCGAAGGAAGGGGTGGACATCAAGGACGAGAACCAGACCCTCGCCACGATCACCCTCCAGAACTTCTTCCGCCTCTACGACAAGCTGTCCGGCATGACCGGTACGGCCATGACCGAGGCCGCCGAGTTCCACCAGATCTACAAGCTGGGCGTCGTCCCGATCCCGACGAACCGGCCGATGGTCCGCAAGGACCAGTCGGACCTGATCTACCGCACCGAGGTGGCGAAGTTCGCCGCGGTCGTCGACGACATCGAGGAGAAGCACAAGAAGGGCCAGCCGATCCTCGTCGGTACGACGTCGGTCGAGAAGTCCGAGTACCTCTCGCAGCAGCTGTCCAAGCGCGGCATCCAGCACGAGGTGCTCAACGCCAAGCAGCACGACCGTGAGGCGTCGATCGTCGCCCAGGCCGGCCGCAAGGGTGCCGTCACCGTCGCCACCAACATGGCGGGCCGCGGTACCGACATCAAGCTCGGCGGCAACCCGGACGACCTCGCCGAGGCCGAGCTGCGTCAGCGCGGCCTCGACCCGGTCGAGCACCAGGAGGAGTGGGTCGCCGCGCTGCCCGCCGCCCTGGAGAAGGCCGAACTGGCCGTCAAGGCCGAGTCGGAGGAGGTCAAGGAGCTCGGCGGGCTGTACGTCCTCGGCACGGAGCGCCACGAGTCGCGGCGTATCGACAACCAGCTGCGCGGTCGTTCCGGCCGTCAGGGCGACCCCGGCGAGTCCCGCTTCTACCTGTCGCTCGGCGACGACCTGATGCGGCTGTTCAAGGCGCAGATGGTCGAGCGCGTCATGTCGATGGCCAACGTCCCCGACGACGTGCCGATCGAGAACAAGATGGTCACGCGGGCGATCGCGTCCGCCCAGTCGCAGGTGGAGCAGCAGAACTTCGAGACGCGCAAGAACGTCCTGAAGTACGACGAGGTGCTCAACCGGCAGCGCGAGGTCATCTACGGCGAGCGCCGCCGCGTCCTGGAGGGCGAGGACCTGCACGAGCAGATCCGTCACTTCATGGACGACACGATCGACGCCTACATCGAGGCCGAGACCGTCGAGGGCTTCGCCGAGGAGTGGGACCTGGAGCGGCTGTGGAGCGCGTTCAAGCAGCTCTACCCGTGCAAGGTCACCATCGAGGAGCTCGAGGAGGCGGCCGGCGACCGGGCCGGTATCACCGCCGAGTTCATCGCGGAGTCCGTCAAGGAGGACATCCACGAGCAGTACGACGCGCGCGAGAAGCAGCTCGGCTCCGACATCATGCGGGAGCTGGAGCGGCGCGTGGTGCTCTCGGTGCTGGACCGCAAGTGGCGTGAGCACCTCTACGAGATGGACTATCTCCAGGAGGGCATCGGCCTGCGCGCGATGGCGCAGAAGGACCCGCTGGTCGAGTACCAGCGCGAGGGCTTCGACATGTTCACCGCCATGATGGAGGGCATCAAGGAGGAGTCCGTCGGCTACCTGTTCAACCTGGAGGTCCAGGTCGAGCAGCAGGTCGAGGAGGTCCCGGTGCAGGACGCGGCCGCCAGGCCGTCCCTCGCCAAGGAGGACGCCGTTCCGGCGCAGGCGGGTGCCGCGCGTCCGGAGATCCGGGCCAAGGGCCTGGACGCGCCGCAGCGTCCGGACCGGCTGCACTTCTCCGCGCCCACCGTGGACGGCGAGGGCGGTGTCATCGAGGGCGACTTCGAGAACGGTGACGGGTCGTCCCGGTCCGAGGCGGACGGGATGACGCGCGCGGAGCGCCGCAAGGCCCAGAAGGGCGGGCGTCGCCGCAAGAAGTGACCCCCTCGCCGCGGGCGGGGGTGGTGCCGGGGGGGGGGGGGGGGGGGGGGGGGGGGGGGGGGGGGGGGGGGGGTGTTGTGTTGTTTGTTTGTGTGGTTGCGTGTCGTGTTAGGTGGCGGGGCGTTGAGCTCGTTTTGGCTCTTGTGGCTCTGTCTGCTTCCGC
>NZ_JBWKJV010000016.1:19406-149708 GCF_056432045.1 Streptomyces sp. NPDC045701
GGGGGGGAGGGAGAAGGGGGGGGGGGGGAGCAAGAAGAGTCCCCCTCTGGGGGGGGGGGGGGGGGGGGGGGGGGGGTGGGGGGGGGGGGGGGCTCCCCCCCCCCGGCCCCGTTTTTCGTGCGGTCAGAGGCGCTCGCCGCCGAGCTCCACGGCGGCGCAGCGCCATTTGCGGTCGGTGCCCTGCTCCAGGCGGAACGCCATCGCGCGGACCTGCTCGCCCGCCGCGATGCTTGCGAACGCCTCGACCACGCCCGGGCGCAGCGGGAAGCCGCCACAGCGCCGGATCACGGGACGTGCGCCCCGGGCGCGCAGGGGGGTGGTGGGCGCGAGCCGGATCAGCTGGTCGTACGCGTCGCCGACGGTCTGGCCGAGCATCCAGTGGACCGGACGCTCCCCGCTGAGGACGGCGAGCAGCCGCTCGGCGAAGAGGATGTGCGGCGGGATCGGCCCCCGGGCCGGCGGGGCGGTGGCGGTGCCGGTCGCGGTGGTGCGGGCGGTGGCGGTGCGGTCCGTGGTGGTGCGTGCGGTGGTGGGGCCGGCGGCCGGGCGGGGTGAGCCGGGCCGGGCCGTGCCGGGGCCGCGCTGGTTCCGGCGGCGGGCCGGGCCGGACGTCGTCCTGGTTGCGGTGGTGCTCATGGTGATCGCCCCCGTGGCGTGGGACCCGGTTTTCTACCGGGCGGTAACTTGCGTTGGTGATCTTCTACGGGGTCCGGGAGCGGGCCCGCAATCCGTGCCCGGGCCGGTGGCGAGTTCATCGGCCGATCACCTATCAGAGTGACGTCGGGGGCCTGTTCACGGCGGTGGGCCGGGTGACACGAGGCGTGGGGTGGACGGGACGGTCCGGCGGCCACCGGCCCGGAAGGGGGACTCCGCACGTATCCTGAGGTCGTCTCCCGACTACGAAAGCGACCTGCCATGCGCGTCTACGTCCCCCTGACCCTCCCCGGTCTCGCACAGGCGCACAAGGCGGGCGAGCTGGGCCCCGGCCCGCTGACCGCGTACGCCGTTACGCCCGGTCTGCGGGAGTGGTACGTGTCGGACGACATCGAGGAGCTGGAGTACGCGGCGCTCAACCGCGCGGCGGCGGCGTCGCTGCGGATGCTGGCCGCCGATCCGTCCGCGGCGCGGCGCCGGGTCGTCGTGGCCGTCGACGTACCCGACGGGGCGGCGGTCGCCGACCCCGACGGGTCGCTGGACCCCTCGTCGGTGGGCGAGGTGCGGATCGCGCGGGCGGTGGCGCTGGCGAAGGCGGCGGCGGTCCACGCGGACGCGGACGACGCCGAGGCGGACGTGGCCGCCGCGGCGGAGGCGCTGGGCGCGGCGGACCACGGGGACGACGACGCGCAGTTCGTGGTGGACGGGGCGGAGGACCACGAACTGCTGTGGTTCGGGGTGCAGGAGATCCCCGCGCTGATCGGCTGACCGGGCCGGCCGGGGACGGCGGGGTCCGTTGTCGGACGCTGCCGGTACCTTTTGGGCATGGGGAAGCGCGGCACCCACCTGGTGTGGGACTGGAACGGCACACTGCTCGATGACATCGACGCGGTGATCGGGGCGACGAACGCCGCGTTCGAGGAGATCGGCCTGGAGCCGATCACGCTCGCGCGGTACAGGGAGCTGTACCGGGTGCCGGTCCCGCTCTTCTACGAGCAGCTGATGGGGCGGCTGCCGACCGAGGCGGAGTGGCTCGTGATGGACGAGGCCTTCCACCGCCACTACTGGGTGCGGGCCGAGGTGTGCGGCCTGGCGCAGGGTGCCGCCGAGCTGCTCGCGGCGCGTCAGGCCGCCGGGCTGACCCAGTCGCTGTTGTCGCTGGCCCCGCACGAGCAGTTGCTGCCGATCGTGCGGCGGCACGGCATAGAGGAGCGGTTCGTCCGGGTGGACGGGCGGACCGGCGCCTCCACGACCGGCAAGGCGGAGCACATGGTCCGGCACCTGGTGGCGCTCAAGGACGTGCCGCCGGAGCGGATCGTGGTGATCGGGGACGCGGCGGACGACGCGGTGGCGGCGGCGCACGTGGGGGCGAAGGCGGTGCTGTACACCGGTGGGTCGCACAGCCGGGCCAGCCTGGAGGTGGTCGGCGTACCGGTCGTGGACACCCTGGCGGAGGCGGTGGCGGTCGCGGAGGAGCTGGCGGCGTAACCCCGGGCGGGCACCTGCGCGGGGTGAGGGTTCCCGCCCGCACCGCCGCACCGCCCGCACCGCCGCACCGCCCGTGCGGCGCGGCCGGCGCGGCGGGGATGCGGGTCCTGCCGCGGGGACGCGGGCCCTTCCGCCGCGCGCGGCCGGCGCGCGGCGGCCGTCAGTTCGCGGGGGACGTGCCGCGGAGGACCTTGAGGAACTCGCGCATCCAGACCGGGTGGTCGGGCCAGGCGCGGGCGGAGACCAGGGTGCCGTCGACCACGACCTCGGTGTCCTGGAAGGTGGCGCCCGCGGCCTGCATGTCGAGCTCCAGGGCGGGGTAGGCGGTGACGTGGCGGCCGTCCAGGCCGCCGACCGCGGCCGTCAGCAGGGGGCCGTGACAGATCTGGGCGACCGGCTTGTCGGCATCGAAGAAGGACTTCAGGATCTTGCGCAGCTCGGCGTCGTTACGGAGGTACTCGGGAGCCCGGCCGCCCGGGATGACCACGGCGGCGTACCGGCTGGGTTCGACCTCGGAGAACGCCAGATCCGCCGGCCAGGTGTAGCCCGGCTTCTCGGTGTACGTGTCGAAGCCCGGCTCGAAATCGTGGACGACGAAGCGGAGCTGCTTGCGGGCAGGGGCGGCGACGTGGACCTCGTACCCCTCCTCGCGCAGTCGCTGGTACGGGTACAGGACCTCAAGGGATTCCGCCGCGTCGCCGGTGACGATCAGGATCTTCACGGTCATCACTGCCTGCCTCTGCTGGGAGGTGGTGCGAGGTGTGTGCCATCAGGAGACGTGTCGCTGTCCAGAGTGTCAAACTTCGGGGCCTGCTTTTGTACACATACGGCTCATGACGGCCCCAGGGGCAGGAGCGATAGCCTGGACCCGTGATCAGCGCGATACGCCATGGGGGCAGCGGAGCCCCCGGCCGGCGTCCGGAGTGCCACCGTGCCCGGACGATCGCTGACCCGTTCCATCCGGCCCGGCCGCCAGAATTGGCCAATAACGGCCCGGACATCTCTCATCGCGGCATAACGTCGTTTCCGACCGGATACCCCGCGTCGTGGCGTTGTGTCACTTCTTTCACCTACGTCACGCAACGGCGCGCGACAGGAGCCAGAGGACATGCAGACCAAGCTGGACGAAGCCAAGGCCGAGCTGCTCGAACGGGCCGCCCGGGTAGCTGAGAACAGCCCGGTCGGGGGGCAACTCCAGACTGGGACCGAGGACGCGGGGCGTCCGGACCAGGACATCGTCCTCGAATACCTCCAGCGCTACTACCTGCACACCGCCCCCGAGGACCTCGCGGACCGCGACCCGGTCGACATCTTCGGCGCGGCCCTTTCCCACTACCGGCTGGCCGAGAACCGTCCCCAGGGCACCGCCAGCGTCCGGGTGCACACGCCCACCGTCGAGGAGAACGGCTGGACGTGCAGCCACTCCGTCGTCGAGGTGGTCACGGACGACATGCCGTTCCTCGTGGACTCGGTGACCAACGAGCTGTCCCGGCAGGGCCGCGGCATCCACGTCGTGATCCACCCGCAGGTCGTCGTCCGCCGCGACGTGACCGGCAAGCTCATCGAGGTGCTCCCCGACAGCGGTGACGAGAAGGCCACGCACGACGCCCTCACCGAGTCCTGGATCCACGTCGAGATCGACCGCGAGACCGACCGCGCAGACCTCAAGCAGATCACCGCCGACCTGCTGCGCGTCCTGTCCGACGTCCGCGAGACGGTCGAGGACTGGGAGAAGATGCGCGACGCCGCGCTGCGCATCGCCGACGACCTCCCCCGCGAGCCGATCGCCGACGACCTTCGCGACTCCGAGGTCGAGGAGGCCCGCGAGCTGCTGCGCTGGCTGGCCGACGACCACTTCACCTTCCTCGGCTACCGCGAGTACGAGCTGACCGGCGACGACGCGCTGGCCGCCGTACCCGGCACCGGCCTCGGCATCCTCCGCTCCGACCCGCACCACAGCGACGACGAGGCACACCCCGTCTCGCCGTCCTTCAACCGGCTGCCGCGCGACGCCCGCGCCAAGGCGCGCGAGCACAAGCTGCTCATCCTGACCAAGGCCAACAGCCGCTCCACCGTGCACCGGCCGTCCTACCTCGACTACGTCGGGGTGAAGAAGTTCGACGTGGACGGCAACGTCGTCGGTGAGCGCCGCTTCCTCGGCCTGTTCTCGTCCGCCGCCTACACGGAGTCCGTGCGCCGGGTGCCGGTGATCCGCCGCAAGGTGGCCGAGGTCCTGGAGAAGGCGGGCTTCTCGCCCAACAGCCACGACGGGCGCGACCTGCTCCAGATCCTGGAGACCTACCCGCGCGACGAGCTGTTCCAGACGCCGGTCGACCAGCTGGAGTCGATCGCCACGAGCGTGCTCTACCTCCAGGAGCGCCGCAAGCTGCGGCTCTACCTCCGCCAGGACGAGTACGGGCGCTACTACTCCGCGCTCGTCTACCTGCCGAGGGACCGCTTCAACACCACCGTCCGGCTGCGGATCATCGACATCCTGAAGGAGGAGCTCGGCGGCACCAGCGTCGACTTCACCGCCTGGAACACCGAGTCGATCCTCTCCCGGCTCCACTTCGTGGTCCGCGTCCCCCAGGGCACCGAGCTGACCCCGCTCACCGACGCCGACTCCGAGCGCATCGAGGCCCGGCTCGTCGAGGCCGCCCGCTCCTGGGAGGACGGCTTCGCCGAGGCGCTCAACGCCGAGCTGGGCGAGGAGCGCGCCGCCGAGCTGCTGCGCCGGTACGGCAACTCCTTCTCCGAGGGCTACAAGGCCGACCACACCCCGCGCGCCGCCGTGGCCGACCTCACCCACCTGGAGCAGCTGATCCGGGGGGAGAAGGAGTTCGCGCTCTCCCTGTACGAGCCCGTCGGCGCGGGCCCGGGCGAGCGCCGGTTCAAGATCTACAAGACCGGCGCCCAGATCTCCCTGTCCGCCGTCCTGCCCGTCCTCAACCGGCTGGGCGTCGAGGTCGTCGACGAGCGGCCGTACGAGCTGCGCTGCGCGGACCGCACCCAGGCGTGGATCTACGACTTCGGCATGCGCATGCCGCACGGCGCGGGCGCGGGCTCCGGCGACTACCTCGCCGACGACGCCCGTGAGCGGTTCCAGGAGGCGTTCGCCGCCACCTGGACCGGCCGCGCGGAGAACGACGGGTTCAACGCCCTGGTGCTCAGCGCCGGACTGGGCTGGCGCCAGGCGATGGTGCTGCGGGCGTACGCCAAGTACCTGCGCCAGGCCGGTTCCACGTTCAGCCAGGACTACATGGAGGACACCCTCCGCCACAACGTCCACACCACCCGCCTGCTGGTGTCGCTCTTCGAGGCGCGGATGTCGCCGGAGCGGCAGCGGGCCGGCACCGAGCTGATCGACGGGCTGCTGGAGGAGCTGGACGGTGCGCTGGACCAGGTCGCCTCGCTCGACGAGGACCGGATCCTGCGGTCCTTCCTCACGGTCATCAAGGCCACGCTGCGCACCAACTTCTTCCAGAAGAAGGAGGACGGCACGCCGCACGACTACGTGTCGATGAAGTTCGACCCGCAGGCCATCCCCGACCTGCCGGCGCCGCGCCCCGCGTTCGAGATCTGGGTGTACTCGCCGCGTGTCGAGGGTGTCCACCTGCGTTTCGGCAAGGTCGCGCGAGGCGGCCTGCGCTGGTCGGACCGGCGCGAGGACTTCCGTACCGAGATCCTCGGCCTGGTCAAGGCGCAGATGGTGAAGAACACCGTCATCGTGCCGGTGGGCGCCAAGGGCGGGTTCGTGGCCAAGCAGCTGCCGGACCCGGCCGTCGACCGGGACGCCTGGTTGGCGGAGGGCATCGCCAGCTACCGGACGTTCATCTCGGCGCTGCTCGACATCACCGACAACATGGTGGCGGGCGAGGTCGTCCCGCCGGCGGACGTCGTCCGGCACGACGAGGACGACACGTACCTCGTCGTCGCCGCCGACAAGGGCACCGCGACGTTCTCCGACATCGCCAACGAGGTCGCCGTCGCGTACGGCTTCTGGCTGGGCGACGCGTTCGCGTCCGGCGGTTCGGCCGGTTACGACCACAAGGGCATGGGCATCACCGCCCGCGGCGCCTGGGAGTCGGTCGAGCGGCACTTCCGGGAGCTCGGCCACGACACGCAGACGCAGGACTTCACGGTCGTCGGCGTCGGCGACATGTCGGGTGACGTGTTCGGCAACGGGATGCTGCTCAGCGAGCACATCCGGCTGGTCGCGGCCTTCGACCACCGGCACATCTTCATCGACCCGAACCCGGACGCGGCCGTCTCGTACGCCGAGCGGCGCCGCCTGTTCGAGCTGCCGCGCAGCTCCTGGGCCGACTACGACAAGGGGCTGCTGTCCCCGGGCGGTGGCATCCACCCGCGTACGGCCAAGTCGATCCCGGTCAACGGGCACATGCGGGCGGCCCTCGGCATCGAGGGGACGGTCACCAAGCTGACCCCCGCCGAGCTGATGCAGGCCATCCTCAAGGCGCCGGTGGACCTGCTGTGGAACGGCGGCATCGGTACGTACGTCAAGGCGACCACCGAGTCGCACGGCGACGTCGGCGACAAGGCCAACGACGCCATCCGGGTCAACGGCGAGGACCTGCGGGTCAAGGTCGTCGGCGAGGGCGGGAACCTGGGCCTGACCCAGCTCGGCCGGATCGAGTTCGCCCGGAAGGGCGGTCCGGAGGGCGAGGGCGGCAAGGTCAACACCGACGCCATCGACAACAGCGCGGGCGTGGACACCTCCGACCACGAGGTGAACATCAAGATCCTGCTCAACGGCCTGGTCGCCGACGGCGACATGACCGTCAAGCAGCGCAACAAGATCCTCGCCGAGATGACCGACGAGGTGGGCTCCCTGGTCCTGCGCAACAACTACGCGCAGAACGTGGCGCTCGCCAACGCCGTCAAGCAGTCCGCGTCGCTCCTCCACGCCCACCAGCGCTTCATGCGCCGCCTGGGCCGCGAGGGCCGGCTCGACCGGGCGCTGGAGTTCCTGCCCAACGACCGCCAGATCCGCGAGCTGCTCAACGCCGGCCGGGGCCTCAGCCAGCCCGAGCTGGCCGTCCTCCTCGCGTACACCAAGATCACGGTGGCGGACGAGCTGATCCACACCGACCTGCCGGACGACCCGTACCTGCGCGAACTGCTGCACGCGTACTTCCCGTCGAAGCTGCGCGAGGAGTTCGCCGACCAGATCGACGCCCACGCGCTGCGCCGCGAGATCATCACGACGGTGCTGGTCAACGACGTGGTCAACACCGGTGGCTCGACCTTGCTGCACCGGCTGCGGGAGGAGACCGGCGCGTCGATCGAGGAGATCGTCCGCGCGCAGACCGCCGCCCGCGCGATCTTCGGGCTCAGCGAGGTGTGGGACGCCGTCGAGGCGCTGGACAACAAGGTCGCGGCGGACGTCCAGACCCGGATCCGGCTGCACTCGCGTCGCCTGGTCGAGCGCGGTACGCGCTGGCTGCTGGGCAACCGGCCGCAGCCGGTCCAGCTCGCCGAGACCGTCGAGTTCTTCGCCGAGCGCGTGGAGCAGGTCTGGGCGAAGCTGCCGCAGATGCTGCGCGGCGCCGATCTGGAGTGGTACGAGTCGATCGTCGCCGAGCTGACGTCGGCGGGCGTCCCGGAGGAGCTGGCGCTGCGGGTGGCCGGTTTCTCCTCCGCGTTCCCGACGCTCGACATCGTCGCGATCGCGGACCGGACGGGCAAGGACCCGATGGCGGTCGCCGAGGTCTACTACGACCTGGCCGACCGGCTCTCCATCACCCAGCTGATGGACCGGATCATCGAACTGCCGCGCGCCGACCGCTGGCAGTCGATGGCCCGTGCCTCCATCCGCGAGGACCTGTACGCGGCGCACGCGGCGCTCACCGCGGACGTGCTGTCCGCCGGGAACGGCACCTCGACGCCCGAGGAGCGGTTCACGGCCTGGGAGCAGCGCAACGCCGCGATCCTCGGCCGGGCGCGCACGACGCTGGAGGAGATCCAGGGCTCGGACGCGTTCGACCTGGCGAACCTGTCGGTGGCGATGCGCACGATGCGGACCCTGCTGCGGACGCACAGCTGATCCCCGGGGGTACGTGACGAAGGGGCGCCCCGCCGGACCGGCGAGGCGCCCCTTCGCGTGTGTCACAGCCCCTTGAGCGACGGCGGCCCCGGCACGGTCTCCGCCCACAGCCGCCGGCACGACAGCAGCGCGGCGGCCACCAGCAGCGCGTTGCGCAGGGCCACCACCAGGCAGCCGAGCGGCGTGACGGTGATGACGTCGTCGTACAGCACGGGGTACGCCAGCGCGCTGAGCGCCGCCGCGGGCAGCATCAGCAGCGCGACCGCCCGCTGGCTGGTGTCCCGGCAGGTCAGGCACACCGCCCCGAGGCCCAGCAGCCACACCATGTACTGGGGGCTGATCACCCGGCTGGTCACGGTGAACAGCAGCACCGCGGTGAACGCGGCGTCCACCGGGGTCGCCGCGCTCCACTGCCACGACCGCACCCGCCACACCAGCAGCCAGCAGAACGCCAGCGCGGTGAGCAGCAGTGCGAAGTGGGCCACGCTGGAGGCGTACGGCCCGGACAGTTCGAAGGCCCCGTACCGGTACCGCACCTCCCCGGGCCACCACCCGGCCAGCCGCGCCAGCGACAGGGCGGTGCCGCCGACCGACTCGATCTGCACGCCCCGGCTGCCCTGCTGGCGCGCGAAGTCCAGGGTGTGCGTGAACCCGAGCGCGAGGACCGCGAACAGCACGCCCGCCGCCACCAGCGCCGAGCTCCACGCGCGGCGCGTGAGGTACCCCCGCGGCGTGCCGAGCAGGATCAGCAGCGGCCACACCTTGACCATGGCGCCCAGCCCTGCCAGCGCGCCGCCCAGCCGGGCGTGCCCGCCCCGCAGCGCCAGCAGACCGAGCACCGCGAGGGCGGTGACCTGGACGTCGTACCGCGCCAGGGGCAGGTGCAGGAGCAGCGGCAGGCCGCTCACCCACAGCCACGCCCCGCTGCTCCCGGCCCGCGCGAGGGCGAGGGCGACCACGGCGTCGGCGAGCAGTGTGAGGGCGACGAACGCCTGGTAGTACGTCAGCTCCGGGACGTGCCCCGGGGCCAGGAACACCAGTCCCGCGCCGGGCGGGTACTGCCAGGTGACGTCGTCGGGCGGGAACGTGCCCTGCGAGAGGTGCTGGTACCAGTGCCGGTACAGCAGGTAGACCTCGCGGCCGATCCCGCCGATGCCGAGGGTGTCCCGCCACAGGAGCAGGAGCATCCCGGCGCGCGTGAAGGCCCACACGGCGGTCAGCGGCAGAGCGGAGGACCGGTCCGTGAAGATGGGCGTGCGGCGTGCGCTGATCCTGGAGATGGTCATCGCTGGGCACTTTAGCCCGCTATGGCCTATTTCTTCCTGGTGTGTGCTTCATATGCGTCAACGACCTCCCCCGCCGGGCCGTCCTTCATCAGCCGTCCGGCCTCCAGCCAGATCGCCCGGTCGCACGTCTGGCGGATCGTGGAGTTGCTGTGGCTGACGAGGAAGACCGTCCCGGCCTCCCGGCGCAGCTCGCTGATGCGCTCCTGGCTGCGGCGCTGGAACTTCGCGTCGCCGGTGGCCAGCGCCTCGTCGATGAGCAGGACGTCGTGGGACTTGGCGGCGGCGATGGAGAACCGCAGCCGGGCGCCCATGCCGGAGGAGTAGGTCCGCATCGGCAGCGAGATGAAGTCGCCCTTCTCGTTGATCCCCGAGAAGTCGACGATCTCCTGGTACCGCTCCTGGACCTGCTCGCGCGACATGCCCATCGCGAGGCCGCCGAGGACGACGTTGCGCTCGCCGGTCAGGTCGCCCATCAGGGCGGCGTTCACCCCAAGGAGGGACGGCTGGCCCTGGGTGTAGATCCGGCCCCCGGTGGTGGGGAGCAGCCCGGCGATGGCCTTGAGCAGGGTGGACTTGCCCGAGCCGTTGGAGCCGATCAGCCCGATCGCCTCGCCCTTGTACGCGGCGAAGCTGACGCCCTTGACGGCATGGACCGTCCGGGTGCCCGGCGCCGTGCGGGTACGGGAGAGGAGCCGGCCCAGCGCGGCGGTCGCGCTGCCCCGGCCCGCCCGGCCGGCGCCCTGGACGGTGTACGTGATGTGCACCCCGTCGGCGACGACGGTCGGCACCCGCTCCTCGGTCTGTGCGTCAGCCACGGCCGTACGTCTCCTCCGCCTGCCAGAACCAGATGAACCCGCCCACCGCGGCGACCAGCGCCCAGCCGGTCGCCACCGCCCACACGTGCGGCGGCAGTTGGGCGGAGGTGAAGCTGTCGATGAGGGCGAAGCGCACCAGGTCGATGTAGACGGCGGCCGGGTTGCACTCCAGCACCAGCAGCACCGCGTGCGGCAGGTGGTTGTTCGCCAGGACGTGCTCGACGCTCCACATCACCCCGGACACGTACATCCAGGTGCGCAGCAGGAACGGCATCAGCTGGGCGATGTCCGGCGTACGGGCCGCGAGCCGCGCCAGCACCAGCGACACGCCCGTGTTGAACAGGGACTGGAGGAACAGGGCCGGGACGGCCAGCAGCCAGGACCAGCCGGGTGTGACGCCGAAGCAGAACAGGATCAGCACCAGCGCGCACAGCGAGAAGACAAGCTGCTGGAGCTGCTGGAGCGCGAGCGACACCGGAAGGCTGGCGCGCGGGAAGTGCAGGGCCCGTACGAGCCCCAGGTTGCCGCTGATCGCGCGCGTCCCCGCGGTGATCGAACTGGAGGTGAAGGTCCAGATGAACACGCCCGTGACCAGGAACGGGACGAAGTCGGGAACACCGGCCCTGGTGTTCATCAGGACGCCGAAGATGAAGTAGTAGACCGCCGCGTTGAGCAGCGGGGTCATCACCTGCCACACCTGGCCCAGCCGGGCCTGGCTGTACTGGGCGGTGAGGCGGGCGGTCGCGAAGGCGGTGATGAAGTGCCGCCTCGACCACAGCTGCCGGGTGTAGTCGGGCAGGGAGGGCCGAGCCCCGCTGACGGAGAGCCCGTGCCGGAGGGCGAGCGCGCGGAGGTCCTCCTCGCGGCCGTCCTCGCGATGGCGCACCGGAGGAGGTGCGAGTGTCTGCGTACTCACCAGGCGGTCTCCCTCGGCGTGCGGCGAGCGCGACGGAACGGGACCGTTTCGTCGCTACGGAGAGAGTAGGGCGACCCCACGTCGGAACGCAACCGTCCCGTCGTCACGTGGGGTGGCGCTATGATCCCGGGCATGAGCACACCGCCGCCCCGCCGGCAGCCCGCCGGAGCCGCCGTACTCCGGGAGGACGTCACCGAAGCCATCCGCGCCGCCGTCTTCGAGGAGCTGGCGGCGGTCGGCTTCGCCCGGATGTCCATCGAGGGCATCGCCCGGCGGGCGGGCGTCGGCAAGACCGCCGTCTACCGGCGCTGGAAGTCCAAGCTGTCGCTCGTCCTCGACCTGCTGACCGCCTTCGCCGCCCAGGGCCTGCCCGCTCCCGCCACCGGCTCGCTGTACGGGGACGTCCGCGCCCTGCTGGAGGTCGCCGCGCACGCGCTGCGCCACCCGGTCGCCTCGCAGGTCATCCCGGACCTCCTCGTCGAGGCGGCCCGCCATCCCGAGATCGCCGACACCATCAAGGCGGCCCTGCTGGACGGACAGCAGGGCGTGGCCGCGCTCGTCGTCCGCGACGCCGTCGCCCGCGGTGAACTGCCCGGGGGCGCCGACCCGGACCGAGCCCTGGACCTGATCGTCGGGCCGCTCTACTGGCGCCTGGTGGTGGTCCGCACGCCGCTCCCGGAGGGGTACCTCGACGACCTGGCGGCCTCGGCGGTCGCGGCGCTGCGGGCCTGACGTCACCCGGTCGGCGGCACCCGCGGTGACGCCCGGCGCCCGGCGCGGTTGAGCCTGCCGACACGAAAGGACGGTGGGCGAGCGTGCGCGAGATGGGCATCGAAGGCGCCTGGGTGATGGAGCCGCGGATCTTCCGGGACGACCGCGGCAGCTTCCACGAGTGGTTCAGGGCGCCCGCACTCCACGAGGCGGCCGGGTACGGGCTCGGGCTCGCCCAGGCGAACTGCTCGGTCTCCACCCGGGGCACCCTGCGGGGCGTGCACTTCGCCGACGTACCGCCGGGCCAGGCCAAGTACGTGACGTGCGTGCGCGGCGCCGTCATGGACGTGGTCGTCGACCTCCGCACCGGGTCGCCCACCTACCGGGCCTGGGAGGCGGTGCGGCTGGACGACCGGGAGCACCGGGCGGTCCACCTGGCCGAGGGGCTCGGCCACGGGTTCATGGCGCTCACCGACGACGCGACCGTCGTCTACCTCTGCTCCCGGGGCTACGCCCCCGCCCGCGAGCACGGCGTCCACCCGCTCGACCCGGACCTCGCCATCGGCTGGCCGGCCGGCCTCACCCCCGTGCTCTCCGCGAAGGACGCCGCCGCGCCCACGCTCGCCGAGGCCGAACGGGCCGGACTGCTGCCGTCGTACGACGCCTGCTCGGACTGGTACGCGGGGCTGCGTGCCGACGCCACGGCGACCGCCGCCCCGCCGCGCGTCCCGGCGACGCGCCACTGATCCCGCCCCCCGTCCGGCGCGCCCGGAACGCCCGGATGCCCGGGTACCACCTCGGTCGAGGTGGTACCCGGGCATCCGGGTGACGCGCTGTCAGTGTCCGCAAGCGCTACCAGCGGTACCAGCGGCCGCGTGCGCCGCCGTGACCGGCGGGGCGGACCAGGAAGCCGACCAGCCAGACGACCAGCACGATGGCCGCCACCCACCAGAGAACCTTCAGGGCGAAACCAGCACCGAAAAGAATCAGGGCGAGAAGAAGAACGAGAAGAAGCGGGACCATGGTTATCAACCTCCGAGACAGCTTGTGCCCGGCATAAAGAAGATCACACGGCAGAAATAAGATTTCCTCCACGTGTTTGTGCCGCGGGATTTCCGGCAACACGTCACAGCAATCCCGTAGTCGATAGTGTGGGAGTGTGATTCCGATGGCAGCGGACGAGAAGGCGCAGGCCCGGACCGAAAAGGCCAAGGGCAAGGTCAAGGAGACGCTCGGGCGCGCCACGGGCAACGAGCGCGTGGAAGCCGAAGGACGCGCCGAGCAGTCCAAGGGTGATCTGCGGCAGGCGAAGGAAAACGCCAAGGACGCCTTCCGGCACTGAATCACCGTTTCAGCACGCGGAAGGCCCGCCCCGTTTCGGGGCGGGCCTTCCGCGTTCTCATGAGGCGCCCGCCGGGATGAAGCAGGCGGTGATGGTCTTTCCGTGCTGCTGGGCGTGCGTGTGCCAGTGGTCCGACAGCGCGTCGACGAGGGCGAGGCCCCGGCCACCCGGTGAGGTGGTGTCGGGACTGCGCGGGGCGGGCACCCCACCGCCGTCGTCGTGGACGCTGACGTGCAGACACCGGCTGTCCCAGGTCAGTACGAGCTGCGCGGAACTGTGCGCGTGGACGTGGGCGTTGGTGATCAGCTCCGACACCGTGAGCAGGACGTCGTCCACCGTCTCCGGGTCGTCCTCCGTCCACCCCAGCGACTCCAGATGCTCACGGGCCCAGTTCCGCCCGGCCCGAATGCCGCCCGACACGGGGAAGCACCGGGCCCAGCCCACGGCCCTCATCGACGAGTCGGCCATCGTGTCTCCTTTTCGTCCGGGACTTGCCACCCCCGTGTACCCCCGGACCGGGGAGGCAACGGCCCCGGCCCCCGGTTGTCATGGCCGGTCGTTTCCCGGGCACACGGGTCGAAGTCAAGAAGCTTCGGATATCCGGGAGTTGGGATGAGACGTCTCAACGCGTGGCTCGGTGAGCACCTGTGGGCGACGGTCCTGCTCTCCCTCGTCGCCGCCAGCGCGCTGATCATGCTGATCACTCCGGGGCGGCCGTGGTGGCAGGTGCTCGTCCGGGTCACCGTGCTCTCCCTCGGCGGGGTCGCCGTCGTCCACGTACGCCGGCACAGGGAGAAGCGGGTGACCGGCGGCTCCGACCGGACGGTCGTGGCGCTGGAGCAGAAGCTGCGGAGCGGCGAGGTGCCCGGGGACCCGGGCGAGCGGGAGGCGATGGCGCGACTGGTGGCGCACCGGCTGCACGCCTCGCGGCACTGGCGCTGGGTGGCGGCCGGGATGTACGCGCTGATCGGGCTCGTCGCGGTGGGCGTCGCCCTGACGGCGGACGGGCGGGTGGCCGCCGGCTACGCCGTGTTCTCGGCGGTGTTCCTGGGGTGGTTCACCCGGAGCGCGGTACGCCGTGACCGCCGGCTGCGGCACATGGCCGGGGCGGTCGGCGCGGCCGGAGACGCGGGAAGGGTGGGAAAGGCCCGGGCGACCGGGCAGGGGAAGGACGCGGACGCGTGGCGCGTCGGCGAAGCGTGAGGAACCGCGGAGGAACGTCGTGATGGGGAAGAACCGGAAGAGGACGAACGCCCTACTGGCCGCCCTCGTGTGCGCGGGCGTCACCGGGCTCGCCGGCTGCGGCGAGAGCGGGCCGGACCAGCCCTTCGGCGGGCAGAGCGCCGACGAGATAGCGGCGAAGGCGGTCGAGGCGACCAGGGACGCCGAGTCGGTCCGGCTGGCCGGCACGGC
Organism: Streptomyces sp. NPDC045701; assembly: GCF_056432045.1. Classification (NCBI taxonomy): domain Bacteria; kingdom Bacillati; phylum Actinomycetota; class Actinomycetes; order Kitasatosporales; family Streptomycetaceae; genus Streptomyces; species Streptomyces sp. NPDC045701. The sequence continues at coordinate 34,096 of NZ_JBWKJV010000016.1, forward strand.
CAACCAGCGGGGGAGCAGCGTCGCGGTCGACTTCCGGGTCGACGAGCAGGACAACTGCGTCGGCACGATGTCCGGACAGGGCGCCGCCGCCGAGGTCCGGCAGACCGGGCGGACCGTGTACCTCAAGGGCAACGAGAGGTTCTGGAAGACCGCCCTCCAGGGGCAGCCGGGCACCGGCAGGGCGGTCGCCCAGCTCCAGGGCAAGTGGGTGAAGAGCGCGCCGGGCGAGACGGCCGGTACCCAGGGGATGTGCGACAAGCAGGCCGCGCTGGCCGCGCTGGACGGGGACAAGTCCCAGCGCAAGGGGATGGAGAAGGGCGCCACCACCACCGTCGAGGGCAAGGAGGCGCTCGCCCTCCACAAGCGGCAGCCGGGCGGCGAGAAGCTCACCCTGTACGTGGCGACGGAGGGCGAACCGTACATCCTCAAGACCACGTCGCAGGGCGGCAGGACGCCCGGCGAGATGCTCTTCACCGACTACAACAAGAAGGTCGACGTCGCCCAGCCGCCCGCCGGGCAGGTGGTCGACCCCGCGACCGTCGCCATGAACCGCTGATCCCATGACCCGGCCGGTGAAAACGCTGGACGCGGAGACCGGGCGGGCCGTCCGGTGCTTCGCCAGGACCGGACTGGTCCTGAGTCTGCTGCTGACCGCGCTGTGCGCGTACGACCTGGTGGCGGGGCGCGGCTGGTCGCCCGTCGCCACGGCCGGCCTGCTCCTCGCCGGCCTGAACGCCGGCGCCCTGTGGCTGTTCCGCCCCGCGCGGCGGCCGTGAGGAGCCGGCGGCGAGCGCGGCGGTCCGGCCCCGGACGGGCGGGGCGGCCTCCAGCCGGGCGGGCCGTCCGGCCGGGCGGCCCTCAGCCGGGCGGGGCCGCCCGCAGGGCCGGGAACGCCCGCGCCAGCGCCTCCCGCCAGTCGCGCAGCGGCGGCAGGTCCGCCTCGCGCCAGCGGGCGTGCCCGAGCACGCTGTACGCGGGGCGGGGCGCCGGGCGCGGGAAGGCCGCGCTCGTGACCGGGCGGACGCGCGCCGGGTCGGCGCCCAGCAGGCGGAAGGTCTCCCGGGCCAGGTCGCACCAGGTGCCCTCGCCGCCGTTGGTGGCGTGGTAGACGCCGGGGGGCGCGCCCACGAGCCGGACCAGCCGGGCGGCCACGTCGGCGCTCCAGGTCGGCTGGCCGCGCTGGTCGTCGACCACGTCGACCGTCTCGCGGGCCGCCGCGAGCCGGATCATCGTCCGGACGAAGTTGCCGCCGCCCGCCCCGTACAGCCACGCCGTCCGCACCACGTACCCGCGCTCGGGCAGGACCTCCAGGACCGCCCGCTCGCCCGCCAGCTTGGTGCGCCCGTACGCCGTGCGCGGCCCGGGCACCGCGCGCTCGGCGTAGGGCACGCGCGCGTGGCCGTCGAAGACGTAGTCGGTGGAGACGTGGACCAGGGTGCTGCCGGTGAGCGCGCACGCCTCGGCGAGGTGCCGCACCGCCGTCCCGTTGACCGCCAGCGCGTCCGGCTCGCGCGACTCGGCGTCGTCCACCGCCGTCCACGCGGCGCAGTTGACGACGACGGAGGGGCGCAGCCCCCGCAGCGCGGCCAGCACCGCCGCCCGGTCGGTGACGTCCAGGTCGTGCCGGGTCAGTCCGGTCGCGCCGTCCCCCAGGCAGGCCAGCACGTCCCGCCCCAGCATCCCGCCGGCGCCCGTCACGACCCAGGTCACAGCGCCGCCCGGTCCAGCAGGGGCTGCCACCAGGAGCGGTTGTCCCGGTACCAGGCGACCGTCTCCGCCAGTCCGGTCGCGAAGTCCTTGCCGGGCCGGTATCCCAGCTCGTCGCGGATCTTCGTCCAGTCCACCGAGTAGCGCCGGTCGTGTCCCTTGCGGTCCTCGACGTGGTCCACCCGGGACCCGTCCGCGCCGCACGCCGCCAGCAGCAGGTCCGTCAGCTCCCGGTTGGACAGCTCCGTGCCGCCGCCGATGTGGTAGACCTCCCCGGCCCGGCCCCGGGTGCGGACCAGTTCGAGGGCCCGTACGTGGTCGTCGACGTGCAGCCAGTCCCGCCGTTGCGAGCCGTCCCCGTACAGCGGCACGCGGCCGCCGTCCAGCAGCCGGGTGACGAACAGGGGAACGACCTTCTCGGGGAACTGGTACGGCCCGTAGTTGTTGGAGCAGCGCGTCACGCGCACGTCCAGGCCGTGGGTGCGGTGGTGGGACAGGGCGATCAGGTCGGCCGACGCCTTGCTCGCGGCGTACGGGGAGTTGGGCGCCAGCGGCTGGTCCTCGGTCCACGAGCCGGTGTCGACCGAGCCGTACACCTCGTCCGTGGAGACCTGCACGACCGTGGAGATACGGTTCCGCACGGCCGCGTCCAGCAGTGTCTGCGTGCCGAGCACATTGGTGCGTACGAACGCGTCGGCGCCGGCGATCGAGCGGTCGACGTGCGACTCGGCGGCGAAGTGGACGATCTGGTCGTGCTCGGAGACCAGCTTGTCGACCAGGACGGGGTCGCAGACGTCGCCCTGGACGAAGGCGAAGCCCGGGTGGTCGCGCACCGGGTCCAGGTTGGCGGGGTTGCCCGCGTAGGTGAGCTTGTCGAGGACGGTGACCTCCGTGCCGCGCGGGCCCGAGGGCCCCAGCAGCGTACGGACGTAGTGCGAGCCGATGAAGCCGGCGCCGCCGGTCACCAGGACACGGGAGGCGGTGTTCATGCCGAGATCTGCACCTTGCTGTGATCGCCGAGCACCAGGCGGTGGGCGGCCGGGATGGGCGGGGCGGGGGTGATCTCGACGTTACGTCCGATGAGGGAGGCCTCGACGCGCCCCACGCCGTGCAGGGAGGAGCCGCTGAGCACGATGGAGTACTCGATCTCGCTGTCCGTGACGCGGCAGTCTTCCGCGATGGAGGTGGAGGGGCCGATGTACGAGTTCTCCACGACGGTGCCCGCGCCGATGATGACCGGGCCGACGATCCGCGAGCCCCGCACGGTGGCGCCGCCGCCGATGCGGACCCGGCCGATGATCTCGGTGGCGGCGTCGACGGTCCCCTCGTTGGACGGGCTGAGCAGCTCCAGGACGGACCGGTTCACCTCCAGCATGTCCGCCACGTTGCCGGTGTCCTTCCAGTAGCCGGAGACGACGGTCGAGGTGACGGTGCGGTGCTCGTCGATGAGCCACTGGAGGGCGTCGGTGATCTCCAGTTCGCCGCGTGCCGACGGCTCGATGGCGCGCACCGCCTGGTGCACGGCGGGGGTGAAGAGGTACACCCCGACGAGCGCCAGGTCGCTGCGGGGGCTCGCCGGCTTCTCCTCCAGGCGGGCCACCCGCCCGTCGACGTCGAGCTCGGCGACCCCGAAGGCGCGCGGGTCGGGCACCTTCGTCAGCAGGATGCGCGCGGCGGGGCGGGTGGCGCGGAACTCCTCGACCAGGTCGGTGATCCCGCCGACGATGAAGTTGTCCCCGAGGTACATCACGAAGTCGTCGTCGCCCAGGAACTCGCGGGCGATCAGTACGGCGTGGGCGAGGCCCAGCGGGGCGTGCTGGGGGATGTACGTCACGACGAGACCGAAGCGCGAGCCGTCGCCGACGGCCGCCCGGATCTCGTCGGCGGTGTCGGGGGCGACGATGATGCCGACCTCGCGGATTCCGGCGGCGGCGATGGATTCGAGCCCGTAGAAGAGCACCGGCTTGTTGGCCACCGGCACGAGCTGCTTGGCGGACGTGTGCGTGATGGGGCGCAGCCGGGTGCCGGCGCCTCCGGAGAGTACGAGTGCTTTCACTTCACTGGCCTGCCTGTCTGCCTGGGCTGACGGGGACAAGGTGCAGGTTGTGAACGAGAGTTGAGCGCCACGAATTACGTCGATTCCTGGGCCATACGTGTGATTCGGCAAGTCCGCCCCGGTACCGAAACACCCACACAACGCCCATTCCGCACCCATCCGGTGAACTGATGTGCCTAGTAAGTGTGTTAATAGGTGCTTCGCTACGCATGGTCGGTATTGCTACGTTCGACAACCATGAACGTCCGAATGTCGTCTATGTCCCGAGACGTACGGAAAGCCCGGATCGTCGTCGTCGCTGTCGCGCTGGTCGCGTTCCTGTCGAAAATGGCCCTCGCCGCACACACGCGCGGTCCCGCCGACGTGCGGTTCTTCTGGGGGTTCGCTCGGGCCATCGCCCGGACGGACCCGGTACGCGTCTACGCCGAGCAGCTGCCGTGGCTGCCGGTCTACAACCACCCGCCGCTGGCCGGCTGGATGCTGCTGGGACTGGAGTGGCTCGCCCAGCAGGGGGTGCCCTGGCGGCCCCTGATCCGCTTCCCGGCGTGTCTCGCCGACTTCGTCACCGTGCTGCTGGTGTTCGCGATCGTGCGGCGACGGGCCGCCCGGCTGCGCACGGCCGTGTGCTGCGCGCTCGGCGCGGCGCTGTGCCCGGTGCTCGTCGCCACCTCCGGCTACCACGGCAACACCGACTCGGTCGCCGTGATGTTCGCGTTCGCCGCCGCCTACCTGCTCGTCGACCGGGGCCGCCCGGTCGCGGCCGGGCTCGCGGCGGCGCTGTGCGTCAGCGTCAAGCTCATCCCGGTCGTCGCCGTGCCGCTGCTCTTCGCGACCGCGCTGCGCGCCGGGGGCCGCCCCGTCCTGCTGCGCTTCACGGCCGGGTTCGCCGCGCTGTTCCTCACCGTGTGGGGGCCGGTCGTCGCCCTCGTGCCGGGCGGCCTCAAGGCGAACGTCCTGGAGTACGCGGGCGGCAACTTCAGCTTCTGGGGCCTCGTCCGCTTCGCCCGCTGGGCGGGTGTGCCCGAACCGTACGTCCAGATGCTGCGCGGCGACGGCCACTTCCTGATCGTCGCCGCGATCATGGCCGTGGGCGTCTGGCTGGCGTGGCGGCGCCCGGCCGACGCGCCGCATGCCGTCGCCACCACGCTCGGGCTGTTGCTGTTGCTGAGCACCGCGTCGGGCGTCCAGTACCTGGCGTGGCCGGCGGCCGGGCTGTTCGTCGTCGGCCTGTGGCAGGGCATGGCGTACGGGATCGTCGTCGGCTCCGTCGCCGCGTCGGTCTACTCCGGACAGCGCCCGGTGCACTGGACGGACACGGAGATGGCCTTCGGCGCCCTGGGCTGGGCGGTCCTCGCCGTGTGCGTCGCCTCGGCGGTCCGGGCGACCCTGCGGGCCGGGCGCCCACCCGCCCCGGCGGCGGTGCTCCCCCCGGCACGGCACGCCCCCACGACCGCCGGTGCCGAAGCCCTCGCGGCCGCCGCGCCCGGCGCCGAGCCCCCCGGCGCCGCTCCGGCCGCCCCCGGCCCCGCCGCACCGGCACCCGCCGCGACCGCCGGGGCGGGCCCCGACGCACGGGGCGGGGCCGGGGCCGCACCCGCTCCCCACGCCGACTGACCCGCCCCGATCCCCCCGCGAGAGTGGAGAAGCCCGTGACGGAAGGCCACAGCAGCCGAAGCAGCAGCCCCAGGATCGGGATCCTGGTGGTCGCGTACAACGCGGAGGCGACGCTGGAGAAGACCCTCGACCGGATCCCCGCCGAGTTCCGGCCGAGGATCGCCGAGATCCTGATCCTCGACGACGCCAGCCACGACGCGACGTTCACCGCCGGCTGCCGCTGGTCCCAGCTCGACGGGATGCCGCCGACCGTCGTCATGCGGCACACCAAGAACCTCGGGTACGGCGGCAACCAGAAGGCCGGCTACGCCCTCGCCGCCGAACGCGGACTGGACATCGTCGTCCTGCTGCACGGCGACGGCCAGTACGCCCCCGAACTGCTGCCGCAGATGGTCGAACCGCTCGTGCGCGGCGACTGCGAGGCCGTGTTCGGGTCGCGGATGATGCGGCCCCGCGACGCCCTGCGCGGCGGCATGCCGCTCTACAAGTGGCTCGGCAACCGGATCCTGACCCGGCTGGAGAACGCGCTGCTCGGATCGGAGCTGACCGAGTTCCACTCCGGCTACCGGGCCTACCAGGTCGATGCCCTGCGACGGCTGCCCATCGAGCGCAACACCGACGCCTTCGACTTCGACACCCAGATCATCGTGCAGATGGCCGACGCCGGGATGCGCATCCGCGAGATCCCCATCCCCACCTACTACGGCGACGAGATCTGCTACGTCAACGGCCTGCGATACGCCAAGGACGTCGTCAAGGACGTCCTCGAGTACCGGCTCGCCAAGAAGGGGTTCGGCACGTGCGGGTGGATCCCCAAGCCCGTCGAGTACGCCTTCAAGGAGGGCGACGGCTCCTCGCACGCCGTCATCCTGGACCGCATGCGCGGCCTGCCGCCCGGCCGGGTCCTCGACGTCGGCTGCTCCGGCGGCGCGTTCGCCGAACGCCTGGAGGCCCTCGGCCACACGGTCACCGGCATCGACTGCGTCGAGGTCGAAGGCGTACGGGACAGGTGCTCCGGCGGTTTCCTCCTCGCCGACCTGGAGGAGGGGCTCCCCGAGGACATCGGCGAGGGGTACGACTACGTCGTCGCCGGCGACGTCATCGAGCACCTCTCCCGCCCCGAACGCCTGCTCGCCGAGCTGCGCGGCGTCCTGCGCCCCGACGGGCACGTCCTGCTGTCCGTACCGAACTTCGGCCACTGGTACTCACGGCTGCGCGTCGCCCTCGGCATCTTCGACTACGACCGGCGCGGCATCCTCGACGAGACCCACCTGCGGTTCTTCAGCCGCGCCAGCCTCCGCCGCACCGTGCGGGCCGCCGGCTACGACGTGCTGTCCATCGGCGCCACCGGCGCGCCCTTCTGGTCCGTGCTCGGCGGCGGACCGCTGTCCACGGTCCTCGGCGGGGTGTCGAAGCTCCTGACCCGCCTGCGCCCGACCCTCTTCGGCTACCAGTACGTCGCACTGCTCACCCCGCATGCGGCGCGGACGATCATCGCTGGGGAGCACATCGATGTCCAGGACATCCTCAACCGCCAGTTCGTCCCGGTGGACACCTCCACCCACCGCGTCGGCGTCTGAGAGGCGGACGTTGACCCCGCCCGGCCTGGTGCTGCCGCTGTTCGCGGTCCTCTCCACGGCAGCCGGCCAGATCATGCTCAAGTACGGCATGCGGGCCGCCGCCACCGGCGCCGCCAAGGCCGGCGGCCCGCCGGCGGTACGCGCCGCGACCACCCCCTGGGTGGTGCTGGGCCCCGCCGTGTTCGCGATCTCCGCCGTCGCCTGGATGTCCACCCCGGCCCGGGTACCGCTGTCCATCGCGTACCCCTTCAACGCCCTCGGCCGGCCGCTGACCGTGCCGGCCGGCTCCACGCCGCTGCACGAGCGGACCTCGGTGTGGACCCGGGCCGGCTCGCTGCTCGTGGTCACCGGCCTCCTGACGGTCTTCCTCGGCCGACGGAACTGACCCACTTCGGAAGGACCGAACGCCCATGCCCGCACTCAGCGTCATCGTGTCCGGCCAGGCCCCCCTCAGCCGGCTCCGCACCTGCCTGGACAGCGTCACCGCGCAGACCCCGCCCGACCTGGACATCGTCGTCACCGTCCCCGGCACCGACCGGCCCGCCCGGGCCCTCGTCGCCGGCCACGAACTGCGCGACCCCCGCGTCACCGTGGTGCCCGTCGCCCCGGACGCACCGCCCGCCACCGCCCGGGCCGCCGCCGCCCGCACCGCCACCGGGACGTACCTGCACTTCCTGCACCCGGCCACCGACCGGCTGCCCGACGGCGCGGCCACCGCCCTCACCGCCCGGCTCGACGCCCTCCGGGACGCGCCGGACGTCGTTCTCCTGGACCACCACCACGCCCACTGGTGGAACGACGCCGTGCCCAGCGACTCCACCCTCCTCCTCGCCGAGACCGGCGCCGACGGCCCCACCACCCTCGCCGACCGGCCCGCCCTCCTCGACCTGGCGCCCCTCCTCGGCAACCGCCTCGTCAGCGCCCGGCTCCTGGCCGAGCACCCCGAGCTCATCGGCACCGAAGGACACGACGAGCTCTACCTCTCGTACGCCGTCCTCCTCCTCGCCCGGCGGATCACCGCCTGCACCACCGTCGGCGTCGTCCGCCACAAGGACCGCCCCAGCCAGCGCCGCGCCGCCGGCCCCGAACAGCACTTCGCCGCCTTCGGCCAGTACGAACGCCTCCACCAGCTGGCCCACGCCGCCGCCGCGCCCCCCGCGCTGCGCACCCGGCTCTACGACCGGATGGTCGGCGACTACCTGGCCACCCTCGCCCGGCGCGACGAACTGCCGGCCGCCCTGCTCACCGAGTACTTCCGGCGCGCCGCCCGCCACACCGCCCGCTTCCGCCCCGAGGGCCACCACCGGCCCGGCGGCCTCGACGGCGTACGCCACCTCCTCCTCGGCCGGGGCGCCCACCTCGGCTACCGCCTGCTGCGCATCGCCAACGACAGGCGCCGCGCCGTCCAGGCCGCCACCGCCGCCGGCGCCGAGCAGGTCACGGCCCTCCGCACCCGCCGCCGCTACCGGGGCAGGCTGCGCCGGAGCATCGACCAGGACCTCGCCGTCTTCTCCGCGTACTGGGGGCGCGGCGTCCACTGCAACCCCGCCGCCATCGCCGCCGAACTGGCCGAACTCGCCCCGGACATCCACCAGGTGTGGATCGTCGAACCCGACCGCGTCCCCCTGCTGCCGCCCGGCACCGACCACGTCGTGACCGGCACCCCCCGCTACTGGGACGTCCTCGCCCGCGCCAAGTACCTGGTCAACAACGTCAACTTCCCCCAAGGGGTCGTCAAGCGCCCCGGCACCGTCCACCTCCAGACGCACCACGGCACCCCCCTCAAGCGGATGGGCGTCGACCAGCGCGACCACCCGGCCGCCACCCAGGGGCTCAACCTCGAAGCCCTGCTGGAGCGCGTCGACCGCTGGGACTACAGCCTGTCCGCCAACAGCCACTCCACCGAGACCTGGCAGCGCGCCTACCCCGCCGGCTACCGATCCCTCGACTACGGCTATCCGCGCAACGACATCCACTACCGCGCCACCGCCGCCGACGTCCGGGCCGCCCGCGCCAGACTCGGCATCGAACCCGGCCGCCGCGCCCTGCTGTACGCCCCCACCCACCGCGACCACCAGCCCCGCACCCGCTGGACGCCCCGCCTGGACCTGCCCCGGCTCGCGGACGCCCTCGGCGACGACACCGTCCTGCTGGTGCGCGGCCACTACTTCCACGAGCGGCTGCCCGGCCCCCGTCACGACCGCGTCCTGGACGTCACCGGCTACGACCCGGTCGAGGAACTCGCCCTCGCGGCCGACGCGCTCATCACCGACTACTCGTCGATCATGTTCGACTACGCCAACCTCGACCGGCCCATCGTCCTGCACACCGACGACTGGGAGACGTACACCGCCACCCGCGGCGTCTACTTCGACATCACCGCCGAACCACCCGGCCACATCACCCGCCACCAGGACGAACTCACCGAGATCCTGCGCGACGGCACCTGGTGCGACGAGGCGGCCGCCAAACAGCGCCACGACTTCCGGTTGCGGTTCTGCGAGTACGACGACGGGCGCGCCGCCGAACGGGTCGTCCGCCGGGTCTTCCTCGGCGAGGGCGAGGAGAGCCTGCCGCCCGTCCTGCCGCTGGAGCGGCGCACCCCCGCCCCCACGCCGCAGGAGGCCACCCGCCCATGACCGCCCAGCCCGACGTGACGGTCATCGTCATCGTCCACGACGACGCCGAACGGCTGCCGCGCGCCGTCGCCTCCGTACGTGCCCAGACCCACCGCGACATCGAGATCGTCATCAGCGACGACCACTCCACCGACGCCACCCCCCGGGTCGCCGCCGAACTCGCCGCCCAGGACGACCGGATCCGCGTGCTGCGGCTGGAGCGCAACAGCGGCGGCTGCGGCGCACCTCGCAACCGAGCCCTGGAGACCGCCCGCGCCCCGTTCCTCATGTTCCTGGACAGCGACGACGAACTCCCGCCGCGCGCCTGCGAACTGCTGCTCGCCGCCCACGCCGAGGCGGACCTCGACTTCGCCATGGGAGCGGTCGAGCGGGTGCGCACCGACACCGGCGACGTCTCCCCCTGGATGGCGCACCTGTTCACCCGGCGGCGCACCGTACGGGGCCTGCGGGACGAGCCGCGGCTGCTGTTCGAGCCGCTGTCCACCAACAAGATGTACCGCAAGGAGTTCCTGGACCGGCACGCCCTGCGGTTCCCCGAGGGACTCCACTACGAGGACCAGCTGTTCACCGCCCGTGCCTACACCCTCGCCCGCGCCTTCACCGTCCTCACCGAGCCGGTCTACCGCTGGTACATCGCGCCCCACGCGACGGCGGACACCGCGACCATCTCCAACCGGCGCCACCTGATCTCCAACGTCCGCGACCGGATCACCGTCGCGCGGCTGATCGACGACTTCCTGGCCGAGCAGGAGGTGCCGGACGCGGTGCGCCAGGAGAAGGACCACAAGTTCCTCTCCCACGACCTGCGGCTGTACGCCGGTGACCTGCCCTACCGGGAACCGGCCTGGGTCGCGGAGTTCGCGGCCGAGGTCCTGCCGTACCTGGAGGGCCTGTCCACCGCCGCCTTCACGCGGATGCGGCGCGACGAGCGGGTCGTGGTGGGGCTGCTGCGCGAGGGGCGGTACGAGGAGGCGCGGCTCGCCGCCCGGGGCCTGGGCAAGGGCGTCGGCCCGCGCCGGACGGTCACGGACGCCCGGGGGCGCACGTACTGGGGCGGCGTGCCGCCCCGCACGGAGGCCGGGCGGGCCGACCTGGACCTGACGGAGCTGGACCTGGCCGGGTGCCCGTTCGCCTTCGCCCGGTTCCGGCACGAGATCACCCGGGTGGGGCGCGGCGAGGACGACACCGTGGAGCTGGCCGTGCGCACCTACGACCCGGCGCTGCGCCTCCCGCTCGCCCCGCTGCCGGCCCGCCTGCACGTCTCGCCCGCCGGGCGCCGGCTGACCGTGCCGCTGCGGCTGGACCCGGCGGGGCGGGGTGTCTTCGAGGGCACCGTACGGCTCCGTCCGGCCGACGCGACGCTGCCGCCGCACGGCTTCCGGGGCGTGCGGCACCCGGTGCTGGAGGTTACCGACGGGCGTCCGGTCGGGGGAGCGGGCGGGCGCGCGGGCCGGGGGGCGGGGTGGGGTGCCGGCACCCCCGGGGTGCTGCTCGCACCGCTGGACTTCACGCCGTTCGAGGTCGCCGGGGCCGGTCGCCACCGCGTCCTGGTCGAGCCGGAGGGCCGGGAGGCGGGGCGGCTCCAGCTGTGCTGGCGGCCCGGGGGAGTGGTGGGCCGGCTGCTGGGCCCGGTGGTGCGCAAGGGCCCGGTGCGACGCGCCGCCAAGGCCCTGGCGGGCACCCGCTAGCGTCGTGAGCCCCGGCACGATCCGGCAGGACACTCCCTAGCGCGGCGCCGGGAACAGCGCCGCCCCGGCCCCGCCCAGCGACGGGGCCGGGCAGCGGTCCTCCGGCGGGACCACGGGCGGCAGGGCCGCCGGGTCCTCGCCCAGGAACAGGTGCCGCACCACCCGCTCGGCCGCGTACCCGTCGTCGTACGGGCAGAAGCGCGCCCGGAACGCGGCCCGCAGCTGCGTGGAGCGGAACCCGCGCCAGTGGCCCGTGACGAAGATGTCGATCAGCTCGTCCTCGGTGCGGGCGACCGCGCCCGGCGGGAAGTCCCGCAGGTCGAAGTAGGTGCCGCGGGTCGCGTCGTACGCCGCCCAGTCCTCGGTGTGCACGACGATCGGCCGGTCGAGGCCCGCGTAGTCGAACATCAGCGACGAGTAGTCCGTCAGCAGCACGTCCGACGCCAGGCACAGCTCCTGCACCGAACCGTGCCCCGACACGTCGATGATCCGGGGGTTGCTGCCGTGCGCGGCGATCGGCGAGCCGTGCGTGGGGTGCGGGCGGGCCAGGACCACGAAGCGCGGCCCGAGCGCCAGGAGCAGCCGCTCCAGGTCGAGCAGGCGCGGCTGGGGGTGCGCGTAGTCGCGGTACGTGGGGGCGTACAGGATCGCCGTGTGGCCCTCGGGGACGCCCAGCGACTGGCGCAGCAGGGCGACGTCGGAGGCGGTCGCGCGCTGGAAGACGTCGTTGCGCGGCGAGCCGAACTCCAGGGTGCGGTAGGCGGCCGGATAGACCCGCTCCCAGACCAGGCTGGAGTGCCGGTTGGCGGACACCAGGGCGTCCCACTTGTCGATGTTGCGCAGCAGTTGCGCGAAGTCCATGCCCCGCCCGGCCGCCGGGCGGTACTGGAGGTCCAGGCCCATGTGCTTCAGCGGCGTGCCGTGCTGCGTCTGGATCAGCAGCTGGCCGCGCCGCTTGACCAGCCGCCGGTCGAAGTTGACGTTGTTGACCAGGTACTTGGAGCGGGCCAGCGCCGTCCAGTACGCCGCCGACCCGGGGCGCAGCCGGCGCGTCGCGGGCGGCACCGTGTGGGCGTGCTCGGGCGCGCAGATCCAGGCGGTCCGCACGTGCGGGGCCAGCTCCCGCACCCGCTCCTCGATCGCGGCCGGGCCGCAGGCGTAGCCGCGGTTCCAGTAGGCGGCGAACACCGCCCGGTCCTCCCGCACCGGCAGGCACAGCTGGATCCGGTAGTGCAGCTGGAGCAGTGCGCCGCGCACCGCCCGGGCGGTCCACGAGGAGTACCGACCGGCCCGCTTCAGGAACACGCGGGCGGCCATGATCGCGCGGTACGTGCGGTGGCAGCCGAGCCGGACCAGGGCGTGCCGCAGCCGGGTGGTGAACTTCGGTGTGGCGCCCATGGTCCGGAAGCGGCGGTAGTGGCGGCGGGCGCGGCGGAAGAAGTCGGCGCGGCTGCCGTGCGGGAGGCGGCCGGGGGCGGAGAACACGGAGGTGAAGTGGTCGGCCATGCGCCGGAACAGCACCGGCCGCCAGCGCGCCAGCTCGGGACGGGCGTCGATGAACGCGAAGACCCGCTCGTACTGCTCGAACAGGTCGAAGTGGCGGGGGCTGGTGGTGCGCAGGATGGAGCCGGTGCGGCGCTGGCGGTAGTGGACGCAGACCCGGTCCAGCGTGGCGATCGACCCGGCGGCCATCAGCGCCGGGTACGTCCACGGGGTGTCCTCGTAGAAGCCGGGTGCGAAGACGAACCCCTCGCGCTCCAGGAACTCCCGCTTGTACGCCTTGTTCCACACCACCATCAGGACCTTCAGCAGCCCCGGCCGCTCGGTCAGCGGGAACGGGGCAGGACCGGCCTCGCTGAGGTGGCTGCGGAACTCGTGGCGCACCTCCTCGCCCGACCAGTACACGCGCGCGTAGTCGTACACCAGGAGCTCGGGCGAGCCGGTCTCCTTGAGGCGGTCCGCGACGGCCTGGAGGGCACCCGGTACGAAGGTGTCGTCACCGTCCAGGAAGAGGACGTAGTCGCCGGTCGCGCGGGCGAGCCCGGCGTTGCGGGCCGGCCCCAGACCGGCGTTCTCGGGCAGGTGGACGGCGACGACCCGGCGGTCGCGGGCGGCGAAGTCGTCGATCACCGCCCCGCAGCCGTCGGGCGAGCAGTCGTCCACGGCGATCAGTTCCAGGTCCTCGAAGGACTGGGTGAGCACCGACTCCAGGCACTCGTGCAGATACGCCTGGACCTTGTACGCGGGGACGATGACGCTGAACCGGGGCATGGCCCGGGAACGTCGGATGAACCGACCGGGTTACGCCCGCCGTGGCATACGGGGGACCCGGTGGCTCACCCGCACCTCGGCCGGACGCGCCCCGGCCGTACGTCACTTGACCGCGCCCGCCATCACACCGGAGACGAACTGCCGCTGGAAGGCGAAGAACACGGCGAGCGGTATCACCATCGACACGAACGCGCCGGGCGCCAGGATGTCCACGTTGTTGCCGAACTGCCGCACCTGCTGCTGGAGCGCGACCGTGATCGGCGGTGACTCGGAGTCCGCGAAGATCAGCGCCACCAGCATGTCGTTCCACACCCACAGGAACTGGAAGATGCCCAGCGAGGCGATGGCCGGCCCGCCGAGCGGCATGACCACCCGGGTGAACAGCCGGATCTCGCCCGCCCCGTCCAGCCGGGCGGCCTCCAGCAGCTCGCGCGGGATCTCCGCGAAGAAGTTCCGCAACAGGAAGATCGCGAACGGCAGGCCGAACGCCACGTGGAACAGGACGACCCCGAGCGTCGTCTCGAAGACCCCTACCGCCCCGAACAGCTCCGAGACCGGGACGAGCGCCACCTGCACCGGCACCACCAGCAGCCCGACGACCACCAGGAACCACCAGTCCCGGCCGGGGAACTCCAGCCATGCGAACGCGTACCCGGCCAGCGACCCGATCACGACGACCAGGACGGTCGCGGGCACGGTGATCAGGACCGTGGACATCAAGGACCCGGTGATGGTGTCGTTCTCGAGGATGCGGGCGTAGTTGGTGGTGGTCAGCTGGGCCGGGGCCGTGAACACCTTCCACCAGCCGCTGGCGTTCATGTCGGCGGGATCGCGCAGCGAGGACAGCAGCAGCCCCACCGTCGGCATCAGCCAGAACAGCGCGACGAGGACGAGGAAGACGCGCATCGCCCCGCCACCGGCCCGGGAGGCGACTTGCGCGGCGACCCGTGCGGCGGGGCTCCGCCGGTTGCTGCCGCTCATCGCCGGGCCTCCTTCCGTATGCGGCGGATGTTGAAGAACATCACCGGGATCACCAGCAGCAGGAGCAGTACGGAGATGGCGCTGCCCACGCCCAGGTGCGCGTCCGTGCCGAACGAGGAGCGGTAGAGCTGGAGCGCGAGCACGTTCGCGTCGTCCTGGACCGAACCGGGCGCGATGATGAACACCAGGTCGAAGATCTTCAGTACGTTGATCATCAGGGTGACCAGGACGACCGCGAGGACCGGCGCCAGCAGCGGGACCGTCACCCGGCGGAAGACCTGCCACTCGTTGGCGCCGTCCACCCGCGCCGCCTCCAGCAGCTCGCGCGGCAGGCCCGCCAGCCCGGCGGCGATCAGCACCATCGCGAAGCCCGCCCACATCCACACGTAACTGCCGATGATCGCCGGGGTGACCAGCGACGGGCCGAGCCAGTCCACCCCGTTGTACTGCTCCCGGAAGTTGCTCTCCGGCAGCCGCAGGAGGGCCCCGTCCGCCACCTCGGGCAGGGTGAAGGTGCCGTCGGCGGCCGCCGACGCCGTGGCGACGACCCGGCCGTCCTTGACCGCCTCCACCTTCAGGCCCTTCAGCCCCAGCTCCTCGGCGTCGACGGAGTTGGGCGTGCCGCCGCCGCCCCGGGTGAAGTCCAGCCAGGCGGTCCCCGCGATCCCCTCGCCGGACGGCCGCGGGGCCTTCGCGGGCGCGGCGTCCTCCGGCATGTCCGGGGGCGCCACACCGATCAGGGGCAGCAGGGCGGGCGTGCCCGCCCGTACCGGCTCCTTGGTGATGAACGCCCCGCCGCCCGCCGCCTCCAGCGGGTGGACGGGAAGCGGCCGGGCCCTCGGGTAGCCCGCCGACTCGGTGAACGTGTCGTGCACACCCACCCAGACGGCGTTGGCGACCCCGCGGTCCGGGTCCTGCTCGTACACCAGCCGGAAGATGATCCCGGCGGCCAGCATCGAGATCGCCATCGGCATGAAGACGATCAATTTGAACGCCGTACCCCACCGCACCCGTTCGGTGAGGGCCGCGAAGATCAGCCCGAGGGCGGTGGCCACGGTCGGCGCGACCACCACCCAGACGGCGTTGTTCCTGACGGCCGTGAGGATGGTGTCGTCGGTGAAGATCTCGACGTAGTTGTCCAGGCCGGCGAAGCCGCTGCCCGCCTGGTCGAAGAAGGACCGGTAGACCGAGTACCCGATGGGGTAGACCACGAGCGCGCCCAGCAGCACCAGCGCGGGCAGCAGGAAGCCGGCCGCGACGAGCACGCGGGTGCCGGTGACGCTCTTGCGCGAACCCGGGGGCGCCGGCCGCACGGCCGCCGCGCCCCCCGTTGCCGGCGCCGTCACGGCGTCAGCTCTTGCCCTTGTAGGCCTTGACCGCGTCGGCCTCCAGCCTCGCCTGCGTACCCGCGACGTCCTTCGGGTTCTTCAGGAAGTCCTGGAGCGCCTTCCACTCGCCCTTGCCGGGCGTGCCGCCGAAGGACTGCGGCATCTGGTCCGACATGTCGAAGCGGAAGTCGTCACCCGCCGCGATGAGCGCCCTGCCGATGTCGCGCTGGACGTCGTTCGGGTACGCCGCCACGTCCATCGCCTTGTTGGGCGAGATGAAACCGCCCTCGCCCGCCCAGATCCGCGCGGCGTCCGGCGAGGCGAGGAACGTCAGCAGCGCCTGGGTGGCGGGCTTGTCGGTCAGCGCGACCGCCACGTCCCCACCGGTCACCACCGGCGCCTCGGCGCCCACCGCCGGGAACGGGAACGCCTTCGCGTCCGTACCGATCTTCGCCTCGGTCTGCGCGATGTTGATCGAGACGAAGTCGCCCTCGAAGACCATCCCGGCCTTCGGCGCGCCCCCGCCGGTGAACGTCTGCGTCACGGACGCCGGGAACTCCGTCTGCAGCGCGCCCGCCGCACCGCCCGCGATCAGGTTCGGCTTGCCGAACACCTCGGCGAGGGTGGTGAGGGCCTGCTTGACGGACGGGTCGGTCCACGGGATCTCGTGAGCGGCCAGCCGGTCGTACTTCTCCGGACCCGCCTGCGAGAGGTAGACGTTCTCGAACCAGTCCGTGAGGGTCCAGCCGTCCGCGCCGCCCACCGAGAAGGGCGTCACACCGGACGCGGAGACCGTCTCCGCGGTGGACAGCAGTTCCTTCCACGTCTTCGGCTCCGCCACCCCCGCGTTCTCGAAGACCGCGGTGTTGTACCAGATCAGCGACTTGTTCGCGGCCTTGAAGTACACGCCGTACTGGGTGCCGTCCACCGCCCCGAGGTCCTGCCAGCCCCGGGAGTAGTTCTTGGCCAGCTGCGCCTTGGCCTCCGGGCCGGCCGGCTTGGCCCACTTGCGCTGCACGGCCTGCTTGAGCGCGCCCACCTGCTGGAGCATGGCCACATCCGGCGGGGCACCGCCCGCGATCTTCGTACCGATGTAGTTCAGCATCGCGTCCTGCGTCGGCACGTAGACGACCTCCGCGCCGGTGCGCTTCTCGAACTCGTCGAGCACCTTCGTGAACGCCTGCTGCTCCGGGCCCGTCCACACCGCCACGACCTGTACCTTCTGGCCGTCCAGCTTCGGCAGCCGGACGCTCGCCGCGCCGGTCTTCGTGTCCTTGTCCGGCTCGGGGCCGCCCCCGCCGCCGTCGCCGTCACCGCAGCCGGCGAGGACGAGGGCGCAGAGGGCCGCCATCGCCACGGAGGCCCGGCGTGCCGTGCGTGCCTCGCGTGACGCGCGAGCCGTGGCCGCCGTACGGGCCGTGCCCGCCTCGCCCGCCGCGCCGGTTCCGCCCGCCGCGCCTGTGCTGCGTGCCCTCAGTGCCCTCAGTGCCCTGCGTGTTCGAAGAGTTGTGCGCATCACTGCCCCGTCTCTTCCGTGCGCGTACCCGTCCCGTCCGTCAGGTCTACGCCCGGTGCAGGGGGGCCGCAATACCGCCTTCCGTGTCAAGTCGGGTTTCGTGATCGGGTCGTGACGTGGCGTCAGGCCGCCAGGAGTCCGCGGCGGGCTCGCCCGGTGGCGCGCACGACGGCCGTCCGGGGGCGGGCGAGCCCGGCCGGCCGTGACGTCCGTCCGTCACGTCTGCGGGGCCGGCACGAGCGGCGGCAACGGCGTCGCGCCGACCGAGCGGGCCGCCCGATCCAGCGCGCTGGCCAGCAGCGCCAGGTCCGTCGGGCCGTTGCCCAGCTCGCGCACCGGGCGCCGGGTGGGCGGATCGCCCATGCGCTCCCACTCCAGCGGCACCACGGTGGGCCGCTGCGTGGCCGTCCGGGGGATGCGCCCGGTGACCCGGCCGGCCTGGAACGGCGTCACGCGGCCGTCGGGGTGCCCCAGCCGGCCGCGCCCCGGGGCCGGGACGTCCGGCCCGGGGGAGGCGGGCGGGGCGTCCAGCACCACCCGCAGCCGTGCCCGGCGGGCCAGCTCCGTGTCGGCCGTGCGGTCCGGCCGGGCGGACGTCACCATCAGGTGCACGCCCAGCCGGTGGCCGTCGCGGGCCACGGCCTCCAGTGCCCGCACCACCGACCCGGCCGCGGGGCGCCCGGGGCTGCCGAGCGCGGGCGCGACCAGCGCGTCGTAGTCGTCGACCAGGACGACCAGGCGCGGCAGCGGGGGCGGCACCTCGTCCGGTGCGGTACGGGCGGCGGGGCGCAGCCGCAGGGTGCCGGTGGACGGCGCGTCGGCGCCGTCCGGCTCCCCGGGGCGGCCCTGGGCCGGGTCCAGGGGGCGGCGGGGGTCCTGGTCCAGGGGGCGCCGGGGGCCGACCATGCGGTCCGCGACCTCCCGCTGGGTGTGCCACTCGGCGAACTCCTGGCGGCCGAGCAGCTCCGCCCGGCGCTTCAGCTCCGTCCCGAGCGCCTGGGCGAACTCCCGCATCCGGACCGGGTCGGAGGCCACCAGGTGCTCGGTGGCGTGCGGCAGCTCGGTGCAGGGCGCGAGGCCCTCGCCGCGTTCGCCGCCCGCGCCGTCGACGAGGAGCAGGCCGAGCCGGTCCGGGCGGGACGCGGCCGCCAGGGACGCGGCGACGGAACGCAGCAGTTCCGTGCGCCCGCTGCCCGCCGGGCCTTCGATCAGCAGATGGGGGCCCTCCGTGGTGAGGTCCACCGACAGGGGCCCGCGCGGGCCGGTGCCCAGCACGGCGGTGCCGTCCGGGGCCGACGCCCATCGGGCCATCAGCGACGCGGGGGTCGCGCGGGCCAGCCCCAGCTCGTCCAGGAGCCGGGAGGACGGCGGCAGGGGTACGGCGGCGCGGCCCTGCGGGGCGGTGCCGCCGGCCCAGGGGCTCCCGGCGTGCTCGTCGCGCTCCGCCCGCAGCGGGGCGAGCGCCCGGGCGAACCGCTCGGCCCAGGCGGTGGACACCGCGTCGACGGTGCCGACCGTGCCGTGACCGGCGGGCCGGCCGTCCGCCGTACGCATCAGGCGCAGCGCGGTCGCCACGTCGCCCGACAGCAGCGCGGCGGCTCCGCACTCGCGGAACGCGAGCGACGCGGCGCACGCCGTCTCGTACGTCTCGGTGACCGGGGACAGCGGCGAGGCGGCCGGCGTCTCGGCCAGGCACACCAGATGGATGCCGGCCGCCGCGCCCGCACCGGCGAGCCGGGCGGTCGTCTCGCGCAGCGCGGCCGAACCGGGATCGCCGTCCACGACGACCACCGTGTACGTCCCGTCCGTCGCGCCGTGCCGCTCGGCGGCCTCCGCGACGGCCCTGCGGTCGGCGCCGGCCCAGCCGGGCCCGAGCGGCCCGTCGTCCAGCCGCCGGGTGAGCTCGGCGGTCCGGGCGGCCGCCTGCTCCCGGTCGTACGCGAGCAGCAGCCGGCAGTCCTGACCGTGGGCCGGGCGCACGTGCGGGAGCCAGCCGAGCCAGCTCCACTCGTGCGTGCGGCCCGCGCTGCTGATCAGCACGATCTCCAGGTCGGTGGGCGCGTGCAGTGCGGCGAGCTGGGCCACGACGGAGCGGGTCAGACCGAGGAGCCGGGCGCGGGGCCCGGCGAGCCCGAGCGACCCTGCCTCGCGCAGGCCCACGGTGACCGGTACGGCCGGCAGGTCGGCCCGCTCGGTGGTGCCGAGCCGCACGGCCAGCGCCTCCGGGTGAGCGGGGCCCCGCTCCCACAGGCGCGGCCCCGGGCCGAGCGCGGTGAGCAGCACGGTGGCGGGGTCGGGCCAGGTCTCGTGGACGGCGCCGCCCCCGAGGGCCGTGGGTCCGGGCCCCTCCGGCGGCTCGGCGGGCCCGTCGGGCCGTCCGCCCGCGAGCCGTCGCGCCCAGGCCCCTATGCCCCGCTTGCGAGCGGGGGTGCCGGCGCCGGGGGTGCCGGTTCCGGGCGTGGCGGCGTTCGCGGGGGCGTCCTCCGCCGGGGCGTCGCCGGTGACGCTCAGGGTGGCGCCCACGGGGGTGCCGCGCGCCGGGGTGGCCTGCCGTGAGCCGGCCACCGCCGAGGGGTCGGCCACGGGTGCGGCACCGTACGCACCGGTCCCGCCGCCGTGCCCCGCCCGGCCGGCCACGTCCGGGGCGGGCCGGGCCGTCTGCCGCGGCACGCGCGGGTCACCGGCGGCGCCCGCCGGGCCGTCCTCCGTCCGGCCGGGCGCCGCGCCCGCGCGGGACACCCGGAGGTGTCCGTCGCCGTCGGGCGCGGTGGCCAGCGGGGCGCCGTCGGCCGGGTGCGCGTCCGTCGTCAGCCGCAGCGACGACTCGCCCAGCCGCAGCAGGGCCCCCGGCGTCAGGCGGACCGGGCGGGTGCCGACCTCGGCGCCGTCCAGGGTGGTGCCGTTCGTGGAGCCCAGGTCCGCGACCGTGACCCGCCCGCCGTCCGTGACGGTCACCGCGCAGTGCAGGCGGGACACGTCCGGGTCGTCGAGGGGCACGTCGGCGTCGGCGGAGCGACCGATGCGGATCTGGCCCGGGTGCAGCAGGTGGACCCCTCCGGCGTCCGGACCGGCCACCACGTGCAGCCGCGCCGCCGCGCCGTCCAGCGGGGCGTGGTCCTCGCCGGGCACCTGGAGCGAGAGCACCGCTCCGTCCACCAGCGGTGGCTCGCCCAGCACGCGGCGCTGCGGGTCCAGCCGCTCACCACCCGCGTGGAGCACGACGGCACCCGAGGGGTCGGCGCCCGACACGGCGGCCGCCAGCCCGGAGGCGACGGCGGCCAGCGCGGTCCCGGCCGGGGCGGTGACAAGCACGTCACAGGCGCGCCCCGCGGCCTGGCCGCCGGTCGGCGCCGCGAGGACGGTCAGCCGGATCTGCATCGCCGTCAGCGGTCCCTTCTGCGCGGCGCGCCCGGCAGGGGAGGGAATGGCCCGTCTCGATCTCCCCCCACCCGCCGCGGACGCGTCGTCCGGTCAGGTCGGCACGGACCACGGGGCTCCCGACCCCGCGATGCGCCGTGCTGGGGGCATCCTCCCACCTGGGACTGACAACTCGTCCCCGGCCCACCAAAAAATGATCTTGATCGATCGGAGGTGGTCGGCGAAACGCCTGCTTGGGTACGCCTTGCGATCATGTGCGCCGCCGCGAGTCGTGTCACCCTGGCAACCGAGCCCCCTTCGCACGCGTCTTGCAGGGTCGAACGGGAGCGGAGGACGACCCGCCGGTGTGCCACCCTCCGGCACTACAGTGGGGCGACACCGGGCGGACCCGAGAGGGTGCCCGGACAGGCAAGGACCACGATCGCAGGGAGCGCATGACGTGCGGCCGGTAGGCAGCAAGTACCTGCTCGAGGAGCCGCTCGGGCGCGGCGCCACGGGCACCGTCTGGCGAGCCCGCCAGCGTGAGACCGCGGGCGCCGAGGCGGCCGTGGCCGGTCAGCCCGGCGAGACCGTCGCGATCAAGGTCCTCAAGGAGGAGCTCGCGAACGACGCGGACGTGGTGATGCGCTTCCTCAGGGAACGCTCCGTCCTGCTCCGCCTCACCCACCCCAACATCGTGCGCACCCGCGACCTCGTCGTCGAGGGCGACCTCCTCGCCCTGGTCATGGACCTGGTCGACGGCCCCGACCTGCACCGTTACATCCGGGAGAACGGCCCGCTCAGCCCGGTCGCCGCCGCACTGCTCACGGCGCAGATCGCCGACGCGCTCGCCGCCAGCCACGCCGACGGCGTGGTCCACCGCGACCTGAAGCCGGCCAACGTGCTGCTCGCCGAGCGCGACGGCCAGATGCACCCGATGCTCACCGACTTCGGCATCGCGCGCCTCGCGGACAGCCCCGGCCTCACCCGTACGCACGAATTCGTCGGCACGCCCGCGTACGTGGCGCCCGAGTCGGCCGAAGGCCGCCCGCAGACCTCCGCCGTGGACATCTACGGCGCCGGCATCCTGCTCTACGAGCTGGTCACCGGCCGCCCGCCGTTCGCCGGCGGCACCGCGCTGGAGGTGCTGCACCGCCACCTCAGCGAGGAGCCCCGCCGCCCCTCCACGGTCCCGGGGCCCCTGTGGACCGTCATCGAGCGCTGCCTCGGCAAGGACCCGGAGCGCCGCCCTAGCGCCGAGAACCTGGCCAGGGGGCTGCGTACCGTCGCCTCCGGCATCGGCGTGCACGCCACACCCGCCCAGATCGAGGCGGCCGAGGGCGTGGGCGCGCTGCTCGCCCCCGACCCGGCGCCGGCACCGGTCCCGGAGACCCCCGGGGCGGCGGACCCCACCCAGGTCCTCCCCGGCAACGCCGGCCAGTACGACCCGGCCGCCCCCACCAGCGTGCTGCCCACCAGCGGCGCCGGCGGTCAGGGCGGCGGCCACGGCGCCGCCGACCCGACCGCGGTCATGCCGCCCGTCCCGCCGCGCCCCGACGGGCAGCCGCAGCCGGAGGAGCCGCATCCCTGGCAGAGCCAGCTGCGCGCCGCCCGCGACCGCAACGAGCAGACCCAGGTGCAGTACCTGGACCCGAGCCAGGACCCGCTGCGCCGCCGCCCGCAGCGCCAGGCGCCCCAGCAGCCGCCGCAGCCGCCCCCGCACCAGCAGCAGCCGCCGCAGCAGCAGCCGTACCCGCCGCAGCACCAGCGCCGCCGACCGAACCCGCCGCAGCGCCGGCAGTACGCGCCGCCGCCCCCGCAGCAGCAGTACGCGCCGCCGCCTCCGCAGCAGCAGTACGCGCCGCAGCACCACCAGCCGCAGCAGCCCCAGCAGCCGGCCCCGCGCCCGCCGCGTGAGCCCAGGCGGCGCAGCGCCAACCCGATGCGCATCCCGGGCCTGGGCTGCCTCAAGGGCTGCCTGTTCACGATCGTGCTGTTCGTCGTGGCGGGCTGGCTCATCTGGGAGCTGACCCCGCTCCAGGACTGGGTCGCCGAGGGCAAGAGCTACTGGCAGGCCATCAGCGACGGGGTGTCGACGGTGTCCGACTGGATCTCCGACCTCGGCAACAGCTCCGGCTCCACCGGCAACACGCCCGCAGGACAGTAATCCTGTCGTTTTGTCGACTTCCGAGGAGTGATTTCTCCTCGGTGGTGAATACCGGCGCCCGGGCCCGCGTAACTTTGTCGGGAACGCCAGCCGCTGAGGGAGCAGTCTTGGCACGGAAGATCGGCAGCCGGTACACCGCCCACCAGATCCTGGGACGGGGCAGTGCCGGAACGGTGTGGCTCGGCGAGGGCCCGGAGGGCCCCGTCGCCATCAAGCTGTTGCGCGAGGACCTGGCCTCCGACCAGGAACTGGTCGGACGCTTCGTCCAGGAGCGCACCGCCCTGCTCGGGCTGGACCACGCGCGCGTGGTGGCCGTCCGCGACCTGGTCGTCGACGGCGACGACCTCGCCCTCGTCATGGACCTGGTCCGCGGCACGGACCTGCGCACCCGGCTGGACCGCGAGCGCCGGCTCGCCCCCGCCGCGGCCGTCTCGATCGTCGCCGACGTCGCCGACGCCCTGGCCGCCGCGCACGCCGCCGGGGTCGTCCACCGCGACGTCAAGCCGGAGAACATCCTGCTCGACATGGAGGGCCCGCTCGGGCCGGGCGGCGCCCACCCCGCCCTCCTCACCGACTTCGGCGTCGCCAAGCTGATCGACACCCCCGGCCGCACCAAGTCCACCCGTGTCATCGGCACACCCGACTACGTGGCCCCGGAGATCGTCGAGGGACTCCCGCCGCGAGCGGCCGTCGACATCTACGCCCTGGCGACGGTGCTGTACGAGCTGCTCGCCGGCTTCACGCCGTTCGGCGGCGGCCACCCCGGCGCCGTGCTGCGCCGCCACGTCACCGAGACGGTCGTCCCGCTCCCCGGCATCCCGGACGAGCTGTGGCAGCTGATCGTCCAGTGCCTCGCCAAGGCACCCGCCTCCCGGCTGCGCGCCTCCGAGCTCGCCGCCCGCCTGCACGACCTGCTGCCGCTCGTCGCGGGCATGCCACCGCTCGACGTGGACGAGCCGGACGCCGAGCCCGCCGCCGAGGCGTACGAGGACGACCCGTACCCGACGCTCCCGAACGCCCCGCGCCGGACGGCCGTGCCGCTGGTGCCGGGCTCCTCCACCGACTCCAACCGGGACACCCACACCTCGATGCGCGTCCCGGCCCCCGACGAGCTCTCCGGCGGCCCCCGCGGCACCGCCCGCGCCCCCCGCCCCGCCGGCGGGCGGCGGCCCGGCTCCGCCCGGCACAAGTCGGAAGCGGTGCGCAAACGCCGCATCACCCTCGGGATCGCCGCGCTCGCCCTCCTCACCGCCGCCGGGGTCGGCGGCTACCTGGCGACCGGCGAGGACGACCCGGGCGCCCCGCCCCAGGACTCCCAGCAGTCGGCCCCGTCACAGCCCTAGTGGCTCCCGGGAGGGCCTGGCTGTCGCACGCAGCCGTTACGCTGGTGTCGTGGCAGTCGTCGATGTATCCGAAGAGCTGAAGTCCCTCTCCTCGACCATGGGGTCGATCGAGGCCGTCCTGGACCTCGACAGGCTGAGGGCAGACATCGCCGTGCTCGAGGAGCAGGCCGCGGCCCCGTCCCTCTGGGACGACCCGGAGGCGGCGCAGAAGATCACGAGCAAGCTCTCGCACCTCCAGGCCGAGGTGCGCAAGACCGAGGCGCTGCGCAGTCGCATCGACGACCTCGCCGTCCTCTTCGAGCTCGCCGAGGAGATGGACGACGCGGACACCCTCGCCGAGGCCGAGACGGAGCTGGTCTCCGTCCGCAAGGCGCTGGACGAGATGGAGGTCCGCACCCTCCTGTCCGGTGAGTACGACGAGCGCGAGGCGCTGGTCAACATCCGCGCGGAGGCCGGCGGCGTCGACGCCTCCGACTTCGCCGAGCGCCTCCAGCGCATGTACCTGCGCTGGGCCGAGCGGCACGGGTACTCCACGGAGATCTACGAGACGTCGTACGCGGAAGAGGCCGGCATCAAGTCGACCACCTTCGTCGTCAAGGCGCCGTACGCCTACGGCACGCTCTCGGTCGAGCAGGGCACGCACCGTCTGGTCCGCATCTCCCCCTTCGACAACCAGGGCCGCCGCCAGACGTCCTTCGCCGGCGTCGAGGTGCTGCCGGTCGTCGAGTCGTCCGACCATGTCGAGATCGACGAGTCCGAGCTGCGCATCGACGTCTACCGCGCCTCCGGCCCCGGCGGCCAGGGCGTCAACACCACCGACTCGGCCGTGCGCATCACGCACATTCCGACCGGCATCGTGGTCTCCTGCCAGAACGAGCGCTCGCAGATCCAGAACAAGGCCAGCGCGATGAACGTCCTCCAGGCGAAGCTGCTGGAGCGGCGCCGCCAGGAGGAGCAGGCCAAGATGGACGCCCTCAAGGGCGACGGCGGCAACTCCTGGGGCAACCAGATGCGTTCGTACGTCCTGCACCCCTACCAGATGGTCAAGGACCTCCGTACGGAGTTCGAGGTCGGCAACCCGCAGGCCGTCCTGGACGGCGAGATCGACGGCTTCCTGGAGGCGGGCATCCGCTGGCGGAAGCAGCAGGAGAAGTAGTCCCCGGGACGACACCCCGGGTTCAGCGGAACTCTTGGCGCCGGACAGCCCTTGCATGGGCGGTCCGGCGCCGTTCGCGTATGCGGGCGCAATTCGCTGCCGCAAGCGCTCTGTTGGCCCTGTCCTCGCTTTGTCGACAAGGAAACTGGCCTTTGACAGGCCGGTGTTCGCCTTTTACGTCACAGTTGCATCGTTGCACCCCAGGCAACTGTGATTATTTCGGGCATCGCGCGCGCAACCGCCTTGACGCTTATACGAAAACTGGGAAAGCTGACGCGCGGCATGCGCATGACTGGGGCGCGTGTGATCCGGGGGCGCGAGAGCAAGACCCCCAGCGTCCGCTGCCCCGAGCGCTGCTCCATCGACGAATGAGCTACTGGGGGTAGCAGGCAGATGACCAAGAAGACGCGGGTCCGCGTGGCGCGGATCGCAGCCGGTGCGGTGATCGCAGCCGGAGCGTCCCTGACCGCGGCGGGCGCCGCCTCGGCGGTCGGCATAGACGTCGAGGTCGCCGGCATCGGCGTCCGCGCCGAGGCGAACGAGAACGGTCTGGACGCCGGCCTCGGTATCGGTGACGACACCGGAGGCACCGGCGACCCCGGCGGCGTCGGTGACCAGGGTGGCACGGGCGACCAGGGTGGCACGGGCGACCAGGGTGGTACCGGTGACCAGGGTGGCACGGGCGACCAGGGTGGTACCGGTGACCAGGGTGGCACGGGCGACCAGGGTGGCACGGGCGACCAGGGTGGCACGGGCGACCAGGGTGGCACGGGCGACCAGGGTGGCACGGGCGACCAGGGCGGTACCGGCGACCAGGGCGGTACCGGCGACCAGGGCGGTACCGGCGACCAGGGTGGCACGGGCGACCAGGGCGGTACCGGCGACCAGGGTGGCACGGGCGACCAGGGTGGCACGGGCGACCAGGGTGGCACGGGCGACCAGGGTGGTACCGGCGACCAGGGCGGCACCAGCACCTCCGGCGGCAACGGCGGCAATGGCGGCAACCAGGGCGGCACCTCCGCCACGGGCGGCTCCGGCACCTCCGGCGGCAACGGCGGCAACCAGGGCGGCACCTCCGCCACGGGCGGCTCCGGCACCTCCGGCTCCGTGACCGGCGGCGACGCCGGCACCTGCACCGTCGACCTCGACGGTGCCGAGTGCGCCGACAACACCGACACCGACTCCGCCGGCTCCAAGCCGGTCGAGCAGGGTCAGGCCAAGGAGGAGCTCGCCGAGACCGGCGCCGCCGAGACCTCGTTCCTGCTCATCGGCGCCGCGACGATGATCGCGGGCGGCATCGGCTTCCGCATGCTGCCGCGCCTCGTGGGCGGCCGTACGGTCGCGTAACACCGTAGAGCGACGGAAGGGCCCGGGCGGCCGATGACCGGCCCGCCCGGGCCCTTCCACGCGTACAAGATGCGTACGACGGACGTACGCGAAGCCCTACGCGGTCTGGTGCGCCAGCAGGGCCACCGCCGCGACCATGATCAGCAGGAGCGTCAGCAGGGCCATGGGGTTCAGCCCACCGAAGGGGCCGTCCTGCTGGAGTCGCTCCCGATTCGCCCGGCAGACGTGGCACCGGCCCTCGCTGACGGGCGCCGCGCAGTTGGCGCACACCAATCGGTCATAGGTCATGCGCTCTCCTCCTCCCGCGCGGCGGAGCCGCAGACGCGGACCGTGCACTGACGCGGACTGTGCACACAGTTCTCTCCGCACAACGCTCAGGGAAACGCATCCGTTCCCCCTACCACTGTGCCAGCTTCGGAGAGTTTAGGCGCGCCCCGTCGGATTCCCCTCGTCCCGGGCTCCTACCCCACGCGGACAAAAGGCGCAAGGCAGGACGGCGACTGCGCGCGGCATGCCCATTCGCGTATGGTCACGCACACCTACTCCCTGCCGACCGTGGTGCACCCGTGATCCGATTCGACAACGTCTCCAAGACCTACCCGAAGCAGAACCGCCCCGCGCTGAGGGACGTCTCCCTCGAGATCGAGAAGGGCGAGTTCGTCTTCCTGGTCGGTTCCTCCGGCTCCGGAAAGTCCACCTTCCTGCGGCTGGTCCTGCGCGAGGAGCGCGCCAGCCACGGCACGGTGCACGTTCTGGGCAAGGACCTCGCCAGGCTGTCCAACTGGAAGGTGCCGCACATGCGCCGCCAGCTCGGCACCGTCTTCCAGGACTTCCGCCTGCTGCCCAACAAGACCGTCGCGCAGAACGTGGCGTTCGCGCAGGAGGTCATCGGCAAGCCGCGCGGCGAGATCCGCAAGGCCGTCCCCCAGGTCCTCGACCTCGTCGGTCTCGGCGGCAAGGAGGACCGGATGCCCGGCCAGCTGTCCGGTGGTGAGCAGCAGCGGGTCGCCATCGCCCGTGCGTTCGTCAACCGGCCGATGCTGCTGATCGCCGACGAGCCGACCGGCAACCTCGACCCGCAGACCTCCGTCGGCATCATGAAGCTGCTGGACCGGATCAACCGCACCGGCACCACCGTCATCATGGCGACGCACGACCAGAACATCGTCGACCAGATGCGCAAGCGGGTCATCGAGCTGGAGAAGGGCCGTCTCGTACGCGACCAGGCGCGCGGCGTCTACGGCTACCAGCACTGAGCAGCAGCACCCGCAGCACCCCGCAGCAAGGAAAGGCTGAACGCACGCGATGCGCGCCCAGTTCGTACTGTCGGAGATCGGTGTCGGCCTCCGTCGCAATCTCACGATGACCTTCGCCGTCATCGTCTCCGTGGCTCTGTCACTCGCCCTCTTCGGCGGTGCGCTGCTCATGCGCGAGCAGGTCAGCGTGATGAAGGACTTCTGGTACGACAAGGTCAACGTCACGATCTACCTCTGCAACAAGAACGACGCCGCGGCCGGCGGCACGTGCAACAAGGGCGCGGTGACGGCCCAGCAGAAGAAGGAGATCGAGGCCGACCTCAAGAAGCTGGACAACATCGTGGAGAAGGTCCACCACGAGACGGCGGACGAGGCGTACAAGCACTACAAGGAGCAGTACGGCGACACCGCCATCGCCAGCATCATCACGCCGGACCAGATGCAGGAGTCGTACCGGGTCAAGCTGAAGGACCCGGAGAAGTACAAGGTCGTGGCGACCGCGTTCGCCGGGCGGGCCGGTGTGCACTCCGTGCAGGACCAGCGGCAGACGCTGGAGAACCTGTTCCAGATGATGCGGGGGATGAACGTCGCCGCCCTGTGCGTCATGGCGCTGATGCTGGTCATCGCCCTGATGCTGATCGTCAACACGGTGCGCGTCTCGGCGTTCAGCCGGCGCCGGGAGACCGGCATCATGCGGCTGGTCGGCGCGTCGAGCTTCTACATCCAGATGCCGTTCATCATGGAGGCGGCCGTGGCGGGCCTGCTGGGCGGCGTCGTGGCCTGCGCCATGCTGCTGGTCGGCCGGTACTTCATGATCGACGCTGGGCTGAACCTGGCGCAGAGCATGCCGCTGGTCAACTTCATCGGCTGGGACGCGGTGATAACGGTGCTCCCGCTCGTCGTGGTCATCGGCCTGCTGATGCCCTCCCTTGCGGCTGCCATCGCATTGCGCAAGTACCTGAAGGTGTGACGATCGCCCGTGGCGCCGTGCGGCCAACAACCGTACGGCGCCTTTTCCTTGTCCTAGAGTGGGCGCCATGCTGGGCCCCGAGTTCTGTACCCGGCCCCGCGGCGCTCGCAGCCGCGGGGCGGCCCTGACCTTCGTCTTCGCCTCCGTCCTGGTCGCCGCCGCGGTCACCAACTGCCTTCCCCACGAGGAGAACCCGCCGGAGCGGCCCGTCGCACGGGCCGTCGCGGGCGCCGGGGCCGGGCGGGACCAGGTCGACCAGCGGGAGCTGGCCCGCGCGGCGGCCGAGGCCATGGCGGACGGCAAGTCCGGCGCCAAGGCGGCCAAGGAGGTCGTCAGCCGCAGCGGCGACCGCTGGGGCGTCGTCTACGACCCGCGCGAGTTCGAGGAGTTCGAGCAGGCCCTCGACGGGCGCTACACGGGCGTGGGGCTGTCCGCCCGCCGCGCCGCCGACGGCCGGATCGAGGTGGCCCGCGTCCAGCGCGGCGGGCCGGCGGACCGGGCGGGCCTGCGGGCCGGGGACCGGATCCGCGCGGTCGACGGCCGCCCCGTGGACGGCCGCTCCGCCGCCGAGGTCGTCGCTCTGCTGCGCGGCGAGGGCGCCCCGCCCGGCTCGCCGGTCGCCGTCGGGGTGCAGCGCGGCACGCGCGCGTGGAGCGAGACGCTGCGCCGGGCCAGCCTCGCCACCGAGGACGTCACCGTGCGGCGGCTGGCCGACGGGGCGCTGACGATCAGGGTCGCGGCGTTCACCAAGGGCACCGGCCGGCGGGTGCGGGACGCGGTGCGCGCCGCTCCCGGGGGCGCCGGCGTCCTGCTGGACCTGCGGGGCAACAGCGGCGGCCTGGTCACCGAGGCCGTCACGGCCGCCTCCGCCTTCCTGGACGGCGGCCTCGTCGCCACGTACGACGTGCACGGCGAGGACCGGGCGCTGTACGCGCAGCCCGGCGGCGACACCCGCAGGCCACTGGTGGCGCTGGTGGACGGCGGCACCATGAGCGCGGCCGAGTTGCTCGCCGGAGCCCTCAAGGACCGCGGTCGGGCGGTGACGGTCGGCTCCCGGACCTTCGGCAAGGGCGCGGTCCAGTTGCCCAGCCGGCTGCCCGGCGGCTCGGTCGCCGAGCTGACCGTCGGCCACTACCGCACCCCTTCCGGCCACACCGTGGACGGCCGTGGCATCGTCCCCGACGTGGCGGTCGCCGACCGAGCCGAGGAGCGGGCCCGGACAGTATTGAGTGGCCTCGGGGGCCGCTCGTAGTGCGAAAATGGCGGCACTATGGCCAAGGAAAAGAACACAGGGCGCAAGCTGATCGCGCAGAACAAGAAGGCGCGGCACGACTACACCATCATCGACACCTATGAGTGCGGCCTGGTGCTGACCGGCACCGAGGTGAAGTCGCTGCGTCAGGGGCGGGCCTCGCTGGTGGACGGGTTCGTCCAGATCGACGGCAACGAAGCCTGGCTGCACAACGTGCACGTGCCGGAGTACGCGCAGGGGACGTGGACCAACCACAGCGCCCGGCGCAAGCGGAAGCTCCTGATGCACCGGCACGAGATCGACAAGCTGGAGTCCAAGTCCCAGGAGTCGGGTCACACCATCGTGCCCCTGTCGCTGTACTTCAAGGACGGCCGGGCGAAGGTCGAGATCGCGCTGGCGAAGGGCAAGAAGGAGTACGACAAGCGCCAGACGCTGCGCGAGAAGCAGGACCGTCGTGAGGCGGAGCGGGTGATCTCGGCGGTGAAGCGCCGGGAACGGGCCTGACCGGACCGCCCCGCCGTCCGGAACGGTTCCGCCCCGATGCCCGGCGGCACGGAATGGGCTGGCACCGTCGGGCGTTGGTCACGTACGATGGCATCTGCCCCTCACAGAGGGGGCGCGCCCCCTCGGGGGCACGGTTTGAAAAATCAACATGGGGATGATCGGTTTCGACAGCGGATGTCGAAGCAGGGGAAGCGTGTCGAGGAAGCGGCAATGATCTCGTAAACCATATGTCGCAAAAAATAATCGCCAACACCAAGCGCGATTCCTTCGCCCTCGCTGCCTAAGTAGCGAGCCTGCGAAGTGTCAGCCCGGGGCTGTTCCCGACCCGGATCCTGGCATCAGCTAGGGAACTAAACCTCTAGACCCGGTCACGGGGTACAGAGGGAAATCAAACAGTGACTGAGCCCGTCGGAGACTTGTCCGCGTGATCTCCGGGGCCGAGAAAATCGCAGCGGACTGCACACGGAGAAGCCCTGATTCTGCACCGTTGGACGCGGGTTCGATTCCCGCCATCTCCACGAGCGGTACCTCCGGGGGGCATGCCCCCCGGACCCGTCACCCCATGTGGACGCAAGGCCCGGCAGCCGTCACGGCAGCCGGGCCTTCGTCGTACCCGCACCCGCCGCCAGGACGAGGGCGAGGGCCGCCGCCGCGACCGGGACGGCGTACCCGGCGGTGGCGCCCGCGTGCTCGGCCACCCAGCCGCCGGTCGCCGAGCCCGCCGCGATGCCGCCGAGCAGGGCGGTGACCGCGAGCGTCATGCCCTCGTTGAGCTGTCCCGGCGGCGTCAGGCGCTGGACCAGCGACATGCCCGTCACCATGGTCGGCGCCGTGGCCATCCCCGCGACCAGCAGGGCGCCCCCCAGCGCGAGCAGCGAGCCGGTACCGGCCGCCGACAGCAGCGGCAGCGCCATCAGGGCGGTCATCGCGGCGAGGCAGCCGGGCAACCGGCGCCGCACGTCGCCCCCGGGCACCGACACCGACCCGTACACCAGACCCGCGGCGCACGACCCGGCCGCTTGGAGCGCCAGCAGCGGGCCGGCCGCGGGGCCGTCCACGTACGCCAGCGTGACGACCTCCATGGACCCGAAGACCGCGCCGGTCGCCAGGAACACCGCCATCAGGGCCGGCATGCCCGGGGTGCGCAGCGGTGTGCCCCCGCCACCCGCGCGGGGCGCGACGGGCGGCTCGGTGGCGCGTTGCGCCGCGAACAGCAGCACCCCGGTGAGCAGCAGGACCGCGCCGGTCAGGGTGCCGGCCTCCGGGAACAGGGCGGCGCACAGGAACGCGGCGAGGACCGGGCCGACCATGAAGCACAGCTCGTCGACGGCCTGCTCGAAGGCGTTCGCGGTGTGCAGCGCGGCGGGGTCGTCGCGGTGCAGGTGCGCCCAGCGGGCGCGGGACATGCCGCCGGTGTTCGGCGTCGTCGCGGTCGCGGCGTAGGCGGCGAACAGTGTCCACGCGGGCGCGTGCCGGTGCACGCACACCAGCAGGGCCAGCGACCCGAGGACGGCGAGCGCGGTGGCGGGCACGGCGATCCGCGCCTGCCCGTACCGGTCGACCAGGCGGGCCGTGAACGGCGCCACGAGCGCGGTGGCGGCGAGCCCGGTGGCGGTGACGGCGCCGGCCAGGGCATAGGAGCCGTACTCCCCGGCGATCATGATGACCGCGCTCACGCTGAACATGCCCATGGGGACGCGCGCCACGAGGTTCCCGGCGGTGAAGGCCCGGGCGCCCGGCGTCGCGAACAGGCGGCGGTAGGAGGCGAGTGTCCCGCGCGGCTCGCGGGGCGGCGTTCCGCGCGGCTCGCGGCGCGGCCCGGGGGCGGGCGCCGGCTCGTGGTAGCGGGGGGCGAGGACGGGGGACTCGGCGGTCAGGGCGAGCGGTGGGGCGCTGTTGGTCTGCGGCATGCGGTCAGCCTCGTGCCGCCGGCGGTCGCCGGTCCAACACCTCCTGGGGGCCCATTGACGCACCCTGGTTGTAAATTCGGCCCGTGCCCCACGATCTCGAACCCCGGCTCCTGCGCTCCTTCGTGGCCGTCGCCGAGGAGCTGCACTTCACGCGCGCCGCCGCCCGGCTGTACGTCGCCCAGCAGGCGCTCAGCCGGGACATCCGGCGCCTGGAGCGGGAGCTGGGCGCCGAGCTGTTCACCCGCACCACCCGCCAGGTGCTGCTCACGGCGGACGGGGAGCGGCTGCTGCCGTACGCGCACGGCGTGCTGGCCGCGTACGACGAACTGGGCGCCGCCTTCGCCGACGGGGCGCGGCCCCTGCTGGTGGACCTCAACACCGACGGCATGATCAGCGGCCGGGTCCTGGCGCGGGCCCGCGAGCTGGCTCCGGAGTGCGAGCTGATGGCCCGTTACGAGAGCGGGCTGACCGGCGCGGCCGCGGAGATCCTCGCCGGACGGCTGGACGTGTCCTTCGGCCGGTTCGCCGGGCTGCCGCCCGCCGTCCGCGCCCGGCTGTCGGCCCAGCCCGTGCGGTGGGAGCCGATGGCCGTGCTGCTGCCGGACGACCACCCGCTGGCCGGCCGGCCGGAGGTGGAGCTGGACGCACTCGCCGGGGAGTCCGTGTACGCGGGCGCCGGGAACCCCGCCACCAGGGAGTGGACCGACCTGGCCGAGCGGCTCTTCGCCGGGCGCGGCATCAGGGTCGCCCCGCCGGCCCCGGTGGCGATCGGGTTCGAGGAGTTCCGCCGGGTCATGGCCAAAACTCGCTCTCCGGTCCTGGTCGCCGTGGACTTTCCGGCCATGCCCGGCTGCGTGCTCCGGCCGCTGGTGGACCCGGTGCCGCTCTCACCCGTTTCACTGGTGTGGCGCAAGGGTCTGAAGCACCCCGGCGTCGCCGCGCTGCGCGGAGCGGCGGCCGCGCTGGCCGAGGCCGAGGGGTGGCTGGAGAGACCCGCCGACGCGTGGCTCACCGAGGGTGATTTGACGCACATGTGCCCGAATCAATGAACCATAAGCCCTGGTGTCACAGGCGTGCGCTACATTCATTGTCCGGGTGCAGTGAAGATGGGGCGCTCCGGCAGGGTGGGGGCCCGGTGCGGTGCGAGTACCCAAATGGTTCGTGTACGCACCAAGGTCCGTTCAGTGGGGGATGTGCGTACAGCAGTGGACAATTGGCGAGAAAGTGCCTGGGACGGGCGCCAGAACGAGCCACACGGCAGCACCGTCCAGCCCGGCGGCTTCGACGCGTTCGGCCGCCGGGGCGAGGACGCCGGCCACCATGCCGGTGTTCCCGGACACCCGGCCGACGGCCACGGCTACCAGCCCGCGGGCACGCACCCCCACACCGACGGCCACGGCCATCCGGCCGGCTACCCGGGCGACCACAGCGACTTCGCCATGGATCCCGCCCACGCCACCGGCCAGGGGTACGCGACCCAGGACTTCGCCCCCCCGACCGACGGCCGCGGGTACCCCGCCGCCGCCCCCGGCCACGAGGACGAGACCATCGCCTACCGGGCCGACGCGCTCGGCCTGGACGGCCTGGACACCGGGCTCGCCACCGCCGGGGACGCCGACTCCCGGACCGCCCAGCTCCCCGCCGTGACCATGACCATACCCACGGGCACCTCCGCGCCCGTACCGCCCGCCGCCTCCGCGCCGCCCTCGGCCGCGCGGCCCGGTCCGGCGGACCAGGAGCCCTCCGACAGACCGGTCTTCGTCGACGAGAGCGGCCGCCGCAGCAAGAAGTTCCGCCGGCTCGGCTGGGTGCTCGCCACCGCGTGCGCGGTGTACGCCATCACGCTCGTCGTCTCCGTCATCGGCGGCAACTCCTCCGCCCCCTGGTTGCTCATACCCGGCCCCGCCGAGGAGAAGAAGACCGAGACCGTCCAGGTCGAGCCCGCGCCCAGCGGCAGCGACACGCCCTCCAACGGCACCCCCGGGGCCGTACCCGGCGCCCCCGCGCCCACCGACTCCACGGGCGCGGTCATCCCGCAGCCCGTCGACGGCGGCACCCAGGGCGTGCCCACCGCCCCCCGCCCGGGCGCGTCGTCCGCACCGGACGCCACGCCCAGCCCGGGAACCGCAGCGGGCACCGGCGTCGACGAGAAGCCCGCCGACCGGCCCATCCCCGACCGGCCCACCGACGGCGGAACCACCCAGCCGCCGCCGCCCGTCACCCCTCCCGAGACGCCGGATCCGGATCCTACGGACACCCCCCCGACGCCCCCGACGGAAGAACCCACCGACCCGCCGGTCGGAGACAGCGGCGGCCAGCAAATGGCCGCGGAAGGCGCACAATAGATGACTTCCCCCGGCAGGCGGCGCGCGCAGAAGCAGAGGCGCGTCCGCCGGCGCAGGCTGCCCATGCGCTATCTGCTGCCCTCGCTCTTTCTGGTCGCGCTCCTCGCGATGCTCATGCTGCGCGGTTACGTCCACAGCGAGATCCTCGCCGACCACCGCGTCCGCCCTCCGGTCTCCTACGACCGGGTGCCCGAGGACATCCTCAAGGGCGGACCGGTCATCGACGCGCGCGACCCGGACGCCCCCAAGGCGCTGAGCGTGCCCGACCGGAAGCTCGTCCTCACCTTCGACGACGGCCCGGACCCGGTCTGGACGCCGCGCGTCCTGGACAAGCTGAAGGAATACGACGCGCACGGCGTCTTCTTCGTCACCGGCACCATGGCCTCGCGCTACCCCGACCTGGTCGAACGGATGGTGAGGGAGGGCCACGAGGTCGGCCTGCACACCTTCAACCACCCCGACCTTTCCTTCCAGACGAAGAACCGCATCGACTGGGAGCTGTCCCAGAACCAGCTGGCCATCGCCGGCGCCGCCGGCGTGCGCACCTCCCTGTTCCGCCCGCCGTACTCGTCGTTCTCCGACGCCCTGGACAACGAGTCCTGGCCGGTCACGCAGTACATCGGCACCCGCGGCTACATCACCGCCTTCAACAACACCGACTCCGAGGACTGGAAGCGCCCCGGCGTCGACGCGATCATCAAGCGCGCCACGCCCCGGGGCACCCAGGGCTCCATCGTGCTGATGCACGACTCGGGCGGCGACCGCTCCCAGACCGTCGAGGCGCTCGACCGCTTCCTGCCGCAGATGCAGAAGCGCGGGTACGAGTTCACGGTCCTCACCGAGGCGCTCGGCGCGCCCAGCGCCCACACCCCGGTCACCGGTTTCGAGCTGTGGAAGGGCAACGCCTGGGTCACCGCCGTCGCGGTCTCCGAGCACACCACCACGGTGCTGGTCGGCGGCCTCGCCGTCATCGGCGTCCTCGTCATCGGCCGCTTCGGCCTGATGCTGCTGCTGTCCTCCGCGCACGCCCGCAAGGTGCGCCGGCGCGGCTTCACCTGGGGCGCCCCGGTCACCGAGCCGGTCACGGTGCTGGTCCCCGCGTACAACGAGAAGGAGTGCATCGAGAACACCGTGCGCTCCCTGATGGCCAGTGACCACCCGATCGAGGTCATCGTCATCGACGACGGCTCCACGGACGGCACCGCCGACATCGTCGAGAACATGTGGCTGCCGAACGTCCGCGTGGTGCGGCAGGTCAACTCGGGCAAGCCCGAGGCGCTCAACAACGGAATCCGGAACGCCCGCTACGACATCATCGTGATGATGGACGGCGACACGGTCTTCGAGCCGTCCACCGTCCGCGAGCTGGTGCAGCCGTTCGGCGACCCGCGCGTCGGCGCCGTCGCGGGCAACGCCAAGGTCGGCAACCGCGACTCCCTCATCGGGGCCTGGCAGCACATCGAGTACGTGATGGGCTTCAACCTCGACCGCCGGATGTACGACCTGCTGGGCTGCATGCCCACCATCCCCGGTGCGGTCGGCGCGTTCCGCCGCGAGGCCCTGGACCGGGTCGGCGGCATGAGCGAGGACACCCTCGCCGAGGACACCGACATCACCATGGCCATGCACCGCGACGGCTGGCGCGTGGTGTACGCGGAGAAGGCCCGCGCCTGGACCGAGGCCCCGGAGTCCGTGCAGCAGCTGTGGTCCCAGCGCTACCGCTGGTCGTACGGCACCATGCAGGCCATCTGGAAGCACCGCCGCGCCCTGATCGAGAGCGGCCCGTCCGGCCGGTTCGGCCGGGTCGGTCTGCCGCTGGTGTCGCTGTTCATGGTGCTGTTCCCGCTGCTGGCGCCGCTCATCGACGTGTTCCTGCTGTACGGCCTGGTCTTCGGCCCCACCGGCCAGACGGTCGTCGCCTGGCTCGGCGTCCTCGCCATCCAGGCCGTGTGCGCCGCGTACGCCTTCCGGCTCGACCGGGAGCGCATGGTCCACCTCATCTCGCTGCCCCTCCAGCAGCTCCTGTACCGGCAGCTCATGTACGTGGTGCTGCTCCAGTCCTGGATCACCGCCCTCACCGGCGGCCGGCTGCGCTGGCAGAAGCTGCGCCGGACCGGTGTGGTGGAGGCGCCCGGCTCCATACCGAGCCAGCGGCGCAGCGGTGACGATCGGAGTCCTGTCGCATGACGCCCCCCAGCAACCGCCCGCCGGACGACACCCCCTTCCCGGGGCCCGGCCCGTACGGCTCCGGCGCCGACGCGTTCGGCACCGCACCGGGCCCCGGCAGAGGGCCCGGCCCGTACGGCTCCGGCGCCGACGCGTTCGGCACCGCACCGGGCCCCGGTACGGGATCGGCCGCGTACGACGCCGACGCGTCCGGCGCCGGTACGGCGACCATGACCGCGCCGGAGACCACCGGCGGCATACCGCGCGCGCGGCACAAGGCGCCCGTCGCGGGCGGCCCCGCCCCGGCGGCGGCGCGTCCCGGCCGCGACCGCTACCTCGACCTGCTGCGCGCCATCGCCCTGGTCCGCGTGATCGTCTACCACATCTTCGGCTGGGCCTGGCTGACCGTCCTCTTCCCCTCCATGGGCGTGATGTTCGCGCTGGCCGGCTCGCTCATGGCGCGCTCGCTGTCGCGGCCCGCGTGGGGCGTGATCCGGGGCCGCGTCCGGCGGCTGCTGCCGCCCATGTGGGCGTTCTCGCTCACCGTCGTACCGATCATGTTCTACTTCGGCTGGAAGCCGCTGAAGGAGGAGGGCCTGTGGTGGTTCGCCAAGCTGGCCACCTACGTCTTCCCGATCGGCGCTCCGCCCTACCCCTGGCACAGCGGTGACAAGGCCGGTCTGCTGGAGGACACCTGGGCCGTGCAGGCCGCCGGACCGCTCTGGTACATCCGCGCCTACCTGTGGTTCGTGATCGCCTCGCCGCTGCTGCTGCGGGCGTTCCGCAAGCTGCCGTGGGTGACGCTCCTCGCCCCGCTCGGCCTCACCGCGATCGTCGGCACCGGCCTGATCAAGATCCCCGGCGAGACCGGGAACGCCGTCACCGACTTCGCCTGCTACGGCTCCTGCTGGGTGCTGGGCTTCGCGCACAACGAGGGCCTTTTCCAGAAGGTCCCCCGGTACATCTCGGTGTCCGGGTCCACGCTGATCATGGCCTTCGGGCTGTGGTGGGCGTCCGGGCACCTCGGCCCGGACGGCTGGGACCTCAACGACATCCCGCTCGCCCAGGCCACCTGGTCGTTCGGCTTCTGCGTGATCCTGCTCCAGTACTCGCCGTCCTGGAAGGAACTGCCCGGGAAGCTGGCCGGGTGGGACACCCTGGTGACCCTCGCCAACAACCGGGCCGTGACGATCTACCTCTGGCACAACCTGCTGATCATGGCCACCATCCCGGTCATCGACCTGCTGTTCCGGATCCCCGGCGTCTGGCCCACCTACTCCGGCTACATCGAGAGCGCGTACACCGTGCTCATGCTGATCGTGGTCTTCCCGCTCATCGGCCTGATGATCATGACTGTGGGGTGGCTGGAGGACGTCGCCGCCAAGCGCAGCCCCCGGCTCTGGCCGAACGGCGCCCCGAAGAAGGCGCGCCGCTCACAGTGAGCCCGAGCGTCGGGTGAGCGCAAGGTTTCAGCCCGGTCACCTCACATGACCGGGCTGAAACGCATCCTCCCTAGCGTCGGTCCTGACGGGATTCAGGACCGACAGCACAGTGGAGGTACGCGATGGGCGGCCGGTGGATCGAGCGGTGGGACCCCGAGGACGAGACCTTCTGGCGGGAGAAGGGCGAGCGGATCGCCAAGCGCAACCTGCTCTTCTCCGTCTTCTCCGAGCACATCGGGTTCTCCATCTGGTCGCTGTGGTCCGTGATGGTCCTGTTCATGGGACCGGAGTACGGCATCGACCCGGCCGGCAAGTTCTCCCTCATCGCGGTGGCGACGCTGGTGGGTGCCGTGATCCGGATCCCGTACACCTTCGCCGTCGCCCGCTTCGGCGGCCGCAACTGGACCATCTTCAGCGCGCTGATGCTCCTGCTCCCCACGGGCGCCGCGTACGCCGTGATGGAACCGGGCACGTCGTACACCACCTTCCTGCTGGTCGCCGCCCTCACCGGAGTCGGCGGCGGCAACTTCGCGTCGTCGATGACGAACATCAACGCCTTCTTCCCGCTCCACAAGAAGGGCTGGGCCCTCGGCCTCAACGCGGGCGGCGGCAACATCGGCGTGCCCGTCGTCCAGCTCATCGGCCTGCTCGTCATCGGTACGGCCGGGGCGGCCCAGCCGCGCGTCGTGCTCGGCATCTACCTGCCGCTGATCGTGGTCGCCGCCGTGTGCGCCGCGCTGCACATGGACAACCTGGCGCCCGTGAAGAACGACACCGGCGCCGTCAAGGAGGCCGTCAGGGACGCCCACACCTGGATCATGGCGTTCCTCTACATCGGCACCTTCGGCTCGTTCATCGGCTACAGCTTCGCCTTCGGCCTGGTGCTCCAGACCCAGTTCGGTCGCACGCCGCTCCAGGCCGCGTCCCTCACCTTCATCGGGCCGCTGCTCGGCTCCCTGATCCGGCCCCTGGGCGGCTCCCTCGCCGACCGGCACGGCGGCGCCCGCATCACCGTGGGGACCTTCGTCGCCATGGCCGCCGCGACCGGCGTGGTCGTCCACGCCTCCGTGACCGAGTCGCTCACCGTCTTCCTCGTCGGCTTCATCGCCCTGTTCGTCCTCAGCGGCCTCGGCAACGGCTCGACGTTCAAGATGATCCCCGCCATCTTCCAGGCCAAGGCCCACGCCATCGGCCTGGAGGGCGAGGAGGCCGCCGCGTACGGACGCCGCCTTTCCGGCGCCGCGATCGGCCTGATCGGCGCGGTCGGCGCGGTCGGCGGGCTCGCCATCAACCTGGCCTTCCGGCAGTCCTTCCAGACCGCCGGCACCGGCACCGCCGCCTTCGTCGCCTTCCTCCTCTTCTACGCCGCCTGCCTCACCGTCACCTGGGCGGTATACCTTCGCCGCCCGGTGGAGGTGCCCGCCGAGCGGCGGCTCAGCTACTCCGAGGTGTGAGGGACGTGGCACGCGACGGCGCGGTACGTAACGGGGGAGAAACCCCGGTGAACCGAGACCGACACGGATCCTTGCCAGTCTCTGATGTCATGCACCAGCACGAGCACGCTTCCCACGGCCCGCTCTCCGGGTTCACCGTCGGCGTCACCGCGGCCCGCCGCGCGGACGAGCTGGGCGCGCTGCTGGAGCGGCGCGGCGCGGCCGTCCTGCACGCCCCCGCGCTGCGGATCGTGCCGCTGGCCGACGACGCCGAGCTCCTCGACGCCACCAAGGCCCTCGTGGGCCACGCCCCGGACGTCGTGGTCGCCACCACCGCGATCGGCTTCCGGGGCTGGCTGGAGGCGGCCGACGGCTGGGGGTACGGCGAGGAGCTCCTCGACCGGCTGCGCGGCGCGCAGGTCCTCGCCCGGGGCCCCAAGGTCAAGGGCGCGGTACGGGCGGCCGGGCTTACCGAGGAGTGGTCGCCCGTCTCCGATTCCATGGCCGAGGTGCTGGACCGGCTCCTCGGTCAGGACGTGACCGGTCGGCGCATCGCGCTCCAGCTGCACGGCGAGCCGCTGCCCGGCTTCGTCGAGGCGCTGCGCGCCGCGGGCGCCGAGGTCGTGGTGGTCCCCGTCTACCGGTGGATGCCGCCCGAGGACCTCGCGCCCCTGGACCGGCTCATCGACGCGACCGTCGGCCGGTCCCTGGACGCGCTGACGTTCACCAGCGCCCCGGCCGGCGCCTCGCTGCTGGCCCGCGCCCAGGACCGTGGCCTGCTGCCCGAACTGCTCGACGCGCTGCGCCACGACGTGCTGGCCGCCTGCGTCGGACCGGTCACCGCCCTGCCGCTCCAGGCGCACGGCATCGACACCGTCCAGCCGGCCCGCTTCCGGCTCGGCCCACTGGTCCAGCTGCTGTGCCAGGAACTGCCCTCACGGGCACGGACCCTGCCGGTGGCCGGGCGCCGCATCGAGATCCGGGGCCACGCCGTCCTGGTCGACGGCGAGCTGCGCCCGGTGCCGCCGGCCGGCATGTCCCTGCTCCACTCGCTGGCCCGCCGCCCCGGCTGGGTCGTCTCCCGCGCCGACCTGCTGCGCGCCCTGCCGGGCGCCGGCCGCGACGAGCACGCCGTGGAGACCGCGATGGCCCGGCTCCGCTCGGCCCTGGGCGCCCCCAAGCTCATCCAGACGGTCGTCAAGCGCGGCTACCGCCTGGCCCTGGACCCGGGGGCGGACGCCAAGTACGCCGACGCGTAGGACCGGCGCGGGCGTGGTGCGCGTCGTGCTCCCGGTGCGCGTCCCGGCCGGCGCCCGGACTCGGCGAGGGCGTCCGTGTTCCGTGCGTGCCGCCGCGCGGGCGGGCTTCCCGTCGCGGGCGCGGGCGGGCACTCTGGGACGCATGGTGGCATGGCGGTTCCACTCCGGGCGGCTCTGCCTGGACCTGATGGATCTGATGGGCGTGACGGGCCCGGTGGCCGACCCGCCGCCCGACGCGGGGCGGCTCGCCCGGTGGCTCGTCACCGCCGGACTCGTACCGGCGGGGACACCGCTGGA
Organism: Streptomyces sp. NPDC045701; assembly: GCF_056432045.1. Lineage (NCBI taxonomy): Bacteria > Bacillati > Actinomycetota > Actinomycetes > Kitasatosporales > Streptomycetaceae > Streptomyces > Streptomyces sp. NPDC045701. Next base: position 75,680 of record NZ_JBWKJV010000016.1, read on the forward strand.
CGGGGTCGACGGGCGGTGGGCGGAACGGTTCGCGGAACTGGCGGGCGACATCGACCGGTTGGTGCGCGACGAGCTCGCCGGCCACGGGCGGTACGCCGCCCCCCGGCTGGACCACCTCAACGCCCTCGCCGCCCCGCCGCCCCCGGTGCCCCGCGCCGTACGCGGCGAAGCGGGCGGCCTCGTACGGGCCCTGGCCGGACCGCCCGACTGCGGCGCCCTCCTCGCGGCCGTCGCCCGCGACGCCGTCGACCTGCTCACCGACCCCGTCACCCGCGCCCGGCTGCGCCAGTGCCAGGGGGAGGGGTGCCGCCGTGTGTATCTCGACACATCACGGGGGTACCGCCGCCGCTGGTGCTCCAGCGAGGCGTGCGGCAACCGGGAGCGGGTCGCGCGTCATCGCGCCCGCGCCCACGGGTAGTTGTGAAACTTCCCGAGAAAAATCTCCCCGCGTTGAGTCAACCCCCCCGCCCCCCACGTAGTGATGGGGGACAGCGAGTCAGATCAAGGTCTCGACCGGGAGGTTCCAGGTGCGCAAGGATGCCGCCGTGGCCGATGACCGTCGGGGGACGCATCGCGCCCGGCATCGAGCGGTGCCCGCACGCACCCAACCGGACGTCCCGGACGAAGAGTTGATGCGTGCCCTCTACCGTGAACACGCCGGGCCCCTGCTCGCCTACGTACTGCGCCTCGTCGCCGGCGACCGCCAGCGGGCCGAGGACGTCGTACAGGAGACGCTCATCCGTGCCTGGAAGAACGCCGGTCAGCTCAATCGGGCGACCGGCTCTGTCCGACCCTGGCTGGTGACGGTCGCCCGGCGCATCGTCATCGACGGCCACCGCAGCCGGCAAGCCCGGCCGCAGGAGGTCGATCCGTCGCCGCTCGAGGTCATGCCCGCGGAGGACGAGATCGACAAGGCGTTGTGGCTGATGACGCTCTCTGATGCGCTCGACGATTTGACCCCGGCCCACCGGGAAGTCTTGGTCGAGACCTATTTCAAGGGGCGTACGGTCAACGAGGCTGCCGAAATCCTCGGCATACCCAGCGGGACCGTGCGGTCCCGCGTGTTCTACGCGCTGCGTTCCATGAAGCTCGCGCTCGAGGAGAGGGGGATCTCGGCATGACGTCGCACCACGCTCAGGGGAACGAGTCGGTGCACGACGCAGTCGGCGCTTATGTGCTCGGCATTCTGGACGACGCCGAAGCCACCGCTTTCGAAGCGCATCTGGCGGGCTGCGACCTGTGCGCCCATCACCTGGAGGAGTTCTCCGGGATGGAGCCGATGCTGGCCATGCTCGCCGAGGCCCCGGGCCCCGCGGAGCGGCCGGTCGTCCTCCCGATGCCGGAGCGGCCCGGCGCCCGGGGCGCCCCCGGCGGGCCACCGGCGCCGATGCTCGACCGCCTCGTCGACGAGGTGGCCGTCAAACGCGCCCAGCGCCGCCGCCGCAGCCGATTCCTGGTCGCGGCGGCTGCCGCGCTGATCATCGCCGGTCCCGCGGCGGCGTTCGTCGCCACCGCCGGCGACGAGACCAACCGGACCAACCAGGCGATCGACCCGCACCCGACGAGCCCCGCCGAGGACGCGTTCTTCCACCACATGGAGGAGAAGGTCCAGCACACCGACGCGCGCACCAAGGTCAGCGCCTCCGTCGGCATGGAGAAGAAGGCCTGGGGCACCCACACGGTCCTGGAGCTCAAGAACGTCAAGGGACCGCTGAAGTGCAACCTGATCGCCGTCTCCAAGACCGGCGAGGAGGAGGTCGTCACCTCCTGGGCGGTCCCCAAGTGGGGCTACGGCATTCCGGGCAGCACCCACGAGACGGGCAAGAACCCGCTGTACGTCCACGGAGGCGCCGCCATGAACCGGAACGACATCGATCACTTCGAGGTCCGCACCTTCGACGGACAGCGCCTGGTGGAGGTCCCCGCGGCCACCGCCTGACATATGCCCCTCCTGTGGCGTACGCTCGACGGCTGCCCAGCACGTCAGAAGGGGGCCCCGGTGGCCGCGCAGGAAGCCGACCGTGGTGTCGATACGATCCGGGACCGCGAGATCGGCACCGAACAGGACCACCTGGACCAGGTGTACCGCCGCCTCGAGGAGAAGATCCACGAGGCGGAGTTCCTGATGAACGACGCCGCCCAGCGCGGCCAGGTCGGCACGCCCGGCGCGCTCGCCGAGCGGGACGCCCAGGTGTTCCGGGCCGGTATCCACCTCAACCGGCTCAACAACGAGTACGAGGACTTCCTCTTCGGCCGGATCGACCTGCTGTACGGCAAGGACGGCAAGAAGGGCCCCGACGGCGCGTACACCTCCGTCGAACCCGCCGACGACGCCGTACGCCCGGACGGCACCGCCGACATCGGCGAGACCCTCCACATCGGCCGCATCGGCGTGCTCGACTCCGACTACGCGCCGCTCGTCATCGACTGGCGCGCCCCGGCCGCCGCGCCGTTCTACCGCTCCACGCCGGTCGAGCCCGGCCGGGTGGTGCGCCGCCGGGTCATCCGCTCCCGGGGCCGCAAGGTCCTCGGCGTCGAGGACGACCTGATGCGCCCCGAGCTCAAGGCCCGGCTGGGCGGCGAGGAGCTGGCGGTGCTCGGCGACGGCGCCCTGATGGCCGCCCTCGGCCAGGCGCGCAGCCACTCCATGCGGGACATCGTCTCCTCCATCCAGGCCGAGCAGGACCTCGTCATCCGCGCGCCCGCCGCCTCCGTCACGTACGTCGAGGGCGGCCCCGGCACCGGAAAGACCGCCGTCGCGCTGCACCGCGCGGCCTACCTGCTCTACCAGGACCGGCGCAGATACGCGGGCGGCATTCTGATCGTCTCGCCGACCCCGCTGCTGGTCGCCTACACCGAGGGCGTGCTGCCGTCGCTGGGCGAGGAGGGCCAGGTGGCGATCCGCGCGGTCGGCAGCCTGGTCGACGGGGTGGAGGCCACGGCGTACGACGAGCCGGCGGTCGCCCGCGTCAAGGGCTCCTCCCGTATGCGGGCGGTGCTGCGCAAGGCCGTGCGGGGCGCCCTGGAGCTGGGGGACGCCCCCGAGCGGCTGCGCGTGGTGGCCTTCGGGCGGCGCCTGGAGCTTCAGGGCGAGGAGCTGACCCGCATCCGGCACGCCGTGCTCGGCGGCACGGCGCCGGTCAACCTGCTGCGCCCCCGCGCCCGCCGACTGCTGCTGGACGCCCTGTACGCCAAGTCGGGGGCGGCCTCCCGGCACCCGGGTGACCAGGAGCTGGCCGCCGAGCTGCGCTCGTCCTTCGACGAGGACGTTAGCACCGAGGACAGCTTCCTCGCGTTCCTGGACGCCTGGTGGCCCGAGCTCACCCCCCGGCGCGTCCTGGAGGCGATGGCCGACGAGAAGCGGCTGGGCCGCTGGGCGCGCCGGGTGCTCAACCAGGGCGAGGTGCGGCGCCTGGCCCGCTCGCTGCGGCGCGACGCGCTCTCCGTGCACGACGTGGCCCTGCTGGACGAGCTCCAGACGCTGCTGGGCGCCCCGGCGCGGCCGCGCCGGAAGCGGGAGCTCGACCCGCTGGACCAGCTGACCGGCCTGGAGGAGCTGATGCCGGTACGGGAGGAGTCGCAGCGGGAGCGGGCGGAGCGGCTGGCGCAGGAGCGCACCGAGTACGCCCACGTCATCGTGGACGAGGCGCAGGACCTCACGCCCATGCAGTGGCGGATGGTCGGCCGGCGCGGGCGGCACGCCACCTGGACGGTGGTAGGCGATCCCGCCCAGTCGTCCTGGTCGGTGCCGGACGAGGCGGCGGAGGCGCGGGACGAGGCGCTGGGCAGCCGCCCGCGCCGCCGCTTCGAGCTGACGGTGAACTACCGGAATCCGGCCGAGATCGCGGAGCTCGCCGCCAAGGTGCTGGCCCTGGCGATGCCGGGCATGGAGGCGCCGCGGGCGGTGCGCTCCACGGGTGTGGAGCCCCGCTTCGTGGCCGTCCGGGACGGGGACCTGGCGGCGGCGGTGCGCGAGGAGGCGCGGCGGCTGCTGGACCGGGTGGACGGCACGGTGGGTGTCGTGGTCGCGATGAACCGGCGCGAGCAGGCGGCGCGCTGGCTGGCGGACCTGGGCGACCGGGTCGTGGCGCTGGGCAGCCTGGAGGCCAAGGGCCTGGAGTACGACGCGACGGTCGTCGTCTCGCCCGCCGAGATCGCCGACGAGTCGCCGGCCGGCCTGCGGGTGCTGTACGTGGCGCTCACCCGCGCCACCCAGCAGCTGACGGTGCTGTCGGGCCGGCGCGACGACCCGGACGCGGACGGCGTGCCGGACCTGCTCCGGGACTGACGGCGCGGGCCCGCGCGCCCCGTGGGGTCCCGCCCCGTGCGCGGGCCGGGTGGGCGGACTCCACGGGCCGTTCCGGAACAGTGCGGCGAGGGGGAATCACTTTCCGGGACGGTTTGTTAGCCTGGGTGTGGCACCGGCCCGATCCAAGCCCCCGGGCCCAACCTTCGTCGCTACGAGCGACCACTTGCCGCGAGGCGAGCATGGCGGGTCGGTGCCACTCACGTCGTCCCAGCAGGTCCGCGTCATCGTCCGATGACGCGGACCTGCTGTCGTTTGTCGCCGGGGCTTCCGCCGACACCCTGTTCTCTCGTATGGTGGAAAACAGTTTCCGAAAACTGTACGACCGAAACGACCGCTATTACCTGCTACTCGCAGGTAGGTGCGACCATCGGAGGGCTCCGCCCGGTCACCGCCGGCGCGGCGCGGCAACGAACCAGGGAAAGCAGAGGAACACGGCCATGGCAACGGCGCCCAGCGTCTCGTACTCGATGACGGTCCGGCTGGAGGTGCCCGCGAGCGGAACAGCGGTCTCCCAGCTCACCACGGCTGTGGAATCCTCCGGCGGCTCGGTCACCGGCCTCGACGTGACCGCCTCCGGCCACGAGAAGCTGCGGATCGACGTCACCATCGCCGCCACCTCCACCGGCCACGCCGAGGAGATCGTCGAGAAGCTGCGCGGCATCGAGGGCGTCGTCCTCGGCAAGGTCTCCGACCGTACGTTCCTGATGCACCTCGGCGGCAAGATCGAGATGGCGTCCAAGCACCCCATCCGCAACCGTGACGACCTCTCCATGGTCTACACGCCCGGCGTCGCCCGGGTCTGCATGGCCATCGCCGAGAACCCCGAGGACGCCCGCCGCCTCACCATCAAGCGCAACTCCGTCGCAGTCGTGACGGACGGCTCCGCCGTCCTGGGCCTCGGCAACATCGGCCCCAAGGCCGCGCTGCCGGTCATGGAGGGCAAGGCGGCCCTCTTCAAGCGGTTCGCCGGCATCGACGCCTGGCCCATCTGCCTGGACACCCAGGACTCCGACGCCATCGTCGAGATCGTCAAGGCGATCGCCCCCGGCTTCGCCGGTATCAACCTGGAGGACATCTCCGCGCCCCGCTGCTTCGAGATCGAGGCACGGCTGCGCGAGGCCCTCGACATCCCGGTCTTCCACGACGACCAGCACGGCACCGCGATCGTCGTCCTGGCAGCCCTGACCAACGCGCTTCGCGTGGTGGGCAAGGCCGTCGGGGACGTGCGGGTCGTGATGTCCGGCGCCGGAGCGGCCGGCACGGCCATCCTCAAGCTGCTCATCGCGGCGGGCGTCAAGCACGCCGTCGTCGCCGACATCCACGGTGTGGTGCACGCGGGCCGCGAGGACCTCGTCTCCGCCGACCCCGAGTCGCCGCTGCGCTGGATCGCCGACAACACCAACCCCGAGGGCGTCACCGGCACCCTCAAGGAGGCCGTGCGCGGCGCCGACGTCTTCATCGGCGTCTCCGCCCCGAACGTCCTGTCCGGCGACGACGTGGCGGCCATGGCCGACGGCGCGATCGTGTTCGCGCTCGCGAACCCGGACCCGGAGGTCGAGCCGGCAATCGCCCGCCAGACGGCGGCAGTTGTGGCCACCGGCCGGTCCGACTTCCCCAACCAGATCAACAACGTGCTGGTCTTCCCCGGTGTCTTCCGCGGCCTGCTCGACGCCCAGTCCCGCACCGTCAACACGGAGATGATGCTGGCGGCGGCGACCGCGCTGGCGAACGTCGTCACCGAGGACGAGCTGAACCCGAACTACATCATCCCGTCGGTGTTCAACGACAAGGTCGCGGACGCCGTGGCGGGTGCGGTGCGCGACGCCGCCAAGGCCGCCGGCGCCGGTGTGACGGCCCCCACGTCCCCCTGACCTCCGGCGCGTCGCGGGTCCCCGGGCCGTGAAGCCGCCTTTAGGGTGGCGGTTCGGCTCCGGGGAGTTCCGGCACGGTCGACCCAACGTCACCACGGCGGGGCTGTGGCGCTTTTCGTGTGACTCCGGAGGGTGCCGGATTGGCTTTCCCGCCGCTGGTGGGGGCAGGATGCGTATTCGGGCGCGAGGGTCTGACAGCAGACCCGGGTCCGGGGACTGTCCAAGGGCCCTGGCAGCATCGGCTTCGCTGTGCCCACTATGCGGCTTCGCCGCGTGGCACGCCTCAACAGCAAGAAGAACACGGGAGTACAACATGAACCGCAGTGAGCTGGTGGCCGCCCTGGCCGACCGTGCCGAGGTGACCCGCAAGGACGCCGACGCCGTGCTGGCCGCGCTCGCCGAGACCGTCGGCGAGGTCGTCGCCAAGGGCGACGAGAAGGTCACCATCCCCGGCTTCCTGACCTTCGAGCGCACCCACCGTGCCGCTCGCACCGCTCGTAACCCGCAGACCGGCGACCCGATCAACATCCCGGCCGGCTACAGCGTGAAGGTCTCCGCGGGCTCCAAGCTCAAGGAAGCCGCCAAGGGCAAGTAAGTCCCCAGGCGCGTGGAAAGGGCGGCCACCCCACGAGGGGTGACCGCCCTTACGCATGCCCCCGCTCCTGCCGCCACCCCGCCACTGGCTTCCCGCAGCGGGCCGTGACGGGACGGGGAGTGGCCGGGAGGCCCGAAGGCGGGCGTACGGCGCGTACGTCCCGTACAGCGGCTCCTGGTGCCCTTCCCGGGCGTTCACGGCGTTCCGGGCGGACAGCCGCCCGGGGCGCGGGCGGCGCGGGCGGCGGCCCCGGCACCGCCGCACCCCCGCGTGCGGCCGCCGTACAGGCGCGTTACGCGGTCCGTAACCGGCCCGTACGGGGCCGCCGCGGGCCCGGGAACGGCCGACGGCCCCTCGCCGCAGCGAGGGGCCGTCGGCACGGCTCACGGGGCGTCAGACGATCGCGCTGCCGGGCAGTTCGACCTTCGCGCCGAGCTCCACGAGCTTCTCCATGAAGTTCTCGTAGCCGCGGTTGATCAGGTCGATGCCGTGGACCCGCGACGTGCCCTGGGCCGCCAGGGCGGCGATCAGGTACGAGAAGCCACCGCGCAGGTCCGGGATGACCAGGTCCGCGCCCTGGAGCTTCGTCGGGCCGGACACCACCGCCGAGTGCAGGAAGTTGCGCTGGCCGAAGCGGCAGTCCGAACCGCCCAGGCACTCCCGGTACAGCTGAATGTGCGCGCCCATCTGGTTCAGCGCGGAGGTGAAGCCCAGCCGCGACTCGTACACCGTCTCGTGGACGATGGACAGGCCCGCGGCCTGCGTCAGGGCGACCACCAGCGGCTGCTGCCAGTCGGTCTGGAAGCCGGGGTGCACGTCCGTCTCCAGGGCGATGGCGTTGAGCGCGCCGCCCGGGTGCCAGAAGCGGATGCCCTCGTCGTCGATCTCGAAGGCGCCGCCCACCTTCCGGTACGTGTTCAGGAAGGTCATCATCGAGCGCTGCTGGGCGCCGCGCACGTAGATGTTGCCCTCGGTCGCCAGCGCCGCGCTCGCCCAGGACGCCGCCTCCAGGCGGTCGGGGAGCGCGCGGTGGGTGTAGCCGCCGAGCCTGTCCACACCGGTGATCCGGATCGTCCGGTCGGTGTCCATGGAGATGATGGCGCCCATCTTCTGCAGGACGCAGATGAGGTCCTCGATCTCCGGCTCCACCGCCGCGTTCGACAGCTCGGTGACGCCCTCCGCCAGCACGGCCGTCAGCAGCACCTGCTCGGTCGAGCCGACCGAGGGGTAGGGCAGCCGGATCTTCGTGCCGCGCAGTCGCTGCGGGGCCTCCAGGTACTGGCCGTCGGCCCGCTTCTCGATCGTCGCGCCGAACTGGCGCAGCACGTCGAAGTGGAAGTCGATCGGCCGGCCGCCGATGTCGCAGCCGCCCAGGCCCGGGATGAAGGCGTGACCGAGGCGGTGCAGCAGCGGGCCGCAGAACAGGATCGGGATGCGCGACGAGCCCGCGTGGGCATCGATGTCGGCGACGTTGGCGGACTCGACGTGCGTCGGGTCCAGCACCAGCTCGCCCGGCTCCTCGCCGGGCAGGACGGTCACACCGTGCAGCTGGAGCAGTCCGCGGACGACGCGGACGTCACGGATGTCGGGCACATTCCGCAGTCGGCTCGGCCCGCTGCCGAGCAGGGCGGCGACCATCGCCTTGGGCACGAGGTTCTTCGCGCCGCGGACGCGGATCTCGCCCTCCAGCGGGGTTCCGCCGTGGACAAGCAGTACATCGTCTGTGCCGGTCATGAATCTCGCGTTCCGGTGGGGGTCCCCCCGGCGGCAGCCGGGGGAGGCGGGCAGGGGGCCAGGGAAAAGGGTAAGGGGGCGGAGAGGCCTTGTCGGTAGCCCGAGCACGCCCCGCGCGGGTAATGAATTCGGCACAACACCCTCCGTCCCCCGGCCCTTGCGGACGGTTACGGTCCGCTTTCGGCCAGGCCGGACATCGCGTCCGATATGGGCCGTGGTCGGTGCCGGCCGTCACGAGTCGTCCGCTCGACCCACGCGGAGGGCCGAGATGCGGGATCATGTCAGGCATGACCGAGGTGTCCTCGCTCACAGGACGACTGCTCGTAGCCACCCCCGCGCTGGCGGACCCGAACTTCGACCGCGCGGTGGTGCTGCTGCTCGACCACGACGACGAGGGCTCCCTCGGCGTGGTCCTCAACCGCCCGACGCCGGTCGGTGTCGGCGACATCCTCGAAGGCTGGGCCCCGCTGGCCGGGGAGCCGGGCGTGGTGTTCCAGGGCGGTCCGGTGTCCCTGGACGCGGCTCTCGGGCTCGCCGTCATCCCCGGTGACGAGGGTCCGCTGGGCTGGCGGAGGGTGTACGGCGCGATCGGGTTGGTGGACCTGGAGACCCCGCCGGAGCTGCTGGCGGCGGCGCTGGGCAGCCTGCGGATCTTCGCCGGGTACGCCGGCTGGGGGCCGGGTCAGCTGGAGGACGAGCTCGCCGAGGGCGCCTGGTTCGTCGTGGACTCCGAGCCGGGGGACGTCTCGTCGCCGCGGCCGGAGAGCCTGTGGCGCGAGGTGCTCAGACGCCAGCGCAGCGAGCTGGCGATGATCGCCACGTACCCGGACGACCCCTCGCTCAACTGAGCCCGGCGATCCGGCACCCCCGGACGGCCCAGGGGCTCCGGGCCGGCCCGCCCGGGAGCGGATCGCCGGGGCGGCCGGAGGACGCGTGCGGTAATACGACGAATTTCGGCCATGTGCCGGACATGCGCACCCCGCGGACGCCGTCCGCCCCGTGAGTGAGCGGCTTCACACCCCGTGCGCCGGTGGGCCCCGCCGGGGCGCGCGAGGCCTCGCTCCCCGGACGCCGCCGACGTGGGTACCCTTGGAGCTCATGAGCACTCTTGAGCCCGAGCGCGGGGCAGGTACGGGGACCCTCGTAGAGCCGACGCCGCAGGTGTCGCACGGCGACGGCGACCACGAGCGCTACGCCCACTACGTCCAGAAGGACAAGATCATGGCGAGCGCCCTCGACGGCACTCCCGTGGTGGCGCTGTGCGGGAAGGTCTGGGTGCCGGGCCGTGACCCGAAGAAGTACCCGGTCTGCCCCATGTGCAAGGAGATCTACGAGTCCATGGGCGCCGGTGGCGACAAGGACAAGGGCGGCAAGGACAAGAAGTAGGTCCCGGCGACCGCCGGGCACCGGCCAGGACCGCCGCGCGGTCGGCCGCCGGACATCGAGGCCCCCGGGTCGCGTACGCACACCCGTACGCGACCCGGGGGCCTTCGTCGTTCGATCACGGAGTGGTGGAGACCTCTTGTGGGCGCACCGGGCCCGTTCTAACCTCCTGCGTGTTGTGCAGCACGAAACGACCGTTGCGCATGCTGCAACGCCATCGGAGGGGTATCCGCCATGAAGCTTCCTGCCCGGCTCGTCGCGCCCGTCACCGCCGCGCTGGTGATGGCCGCGGCCGCGTGCGCCCCGCAGACCTCCGACACCGGCGCCAAGGGCGACGAGAAGACCGGCACGCTGCGCGTCTGGCTCTTCCAGGAGGTCGGCAACAAGCCGAAGGAGCGCGTCGTCGACGCCGCCGTCGCCGCCTTCGAGAAGCGGCACGAGGGCGCGGACGTCCAGGTCGAGTACATCCCCGTCGACGCCCGCGCCCAGCGCGTCAAGGCCGCCTTCAACGACCCCGCCAGCGCGCCGGACGTCATCGAGTACGGCAACACCGACACCGCCGGGTACGTCCGGGACGGCGGACTGGCCGACATCGGTGCCGAGTTCGGCGCGTGGGCGGACGCCAGGGACACCGACCCCACCGCGCGGGCCTCGGTCACGGTGGACGGCAAGGTGTACGGCGTGCCGCTCTTCGTCGGCGTACGGGCGCTGTACTACCGCACCGACGTGTTCCGGGAGCTGGGCCTCGAACCGCCCGGTACACAGGCCGAACTGATCGCGACCGCGAAGAGGATCCGCAAGGCGAGGCCGGAGCTGTACGGGATCGCCGTCGGCGGCGCGTACACCTACGGCGCGCTGCCCTTCCTCTGGGCGCACGGCGGCGAACTCGCCACCCGGACCGGCGGTTCGTACACCTCGGCCGTCGACAGCGCCGCCGCCCGCAGGGGCATCGCCGCCTACACCTCCCTCTTCGGCGACGACAACTGCCCCGCCGCCACGTGCGCGTCCATGGGGGGCAACGCGACGGTCACCGCCTTCGCCTCCGGCAAGGCGGCCATGGCGATCGGCGGCGACTTCAGCCACGCGGCGGTGGAGGCCGGTGCGGCGAAGGGGAAGTACGCGGTGGTGCCGCTGCCCGGCGTGACGGCGGGGTCGATCGCCCCGGCGTTCGCCGGGGGCAACAACCTCGGCGTGCTGAAGAGCAGTTCGCACCGGACACTGGCGGTGGACCTGGTGAAGTCGCTGGCGGGCAAGGACGCGCAGCGCGAGCTGTTCGACGCGATGGGCTTCCTGCCGACGTACACCGACGTGCGGGCGGAGGTGGCGAGGAAGCAGCCGTTCGTGAAGCCGTTCATCGACACGCTCGCGGCGGGCGCGAAGTTCGTCCCCGCCTCCCCGGCCTGGGGCCGGATCGACGCGTCGCTGGTCCTGCCGACGATGTTCCAGGAGGTCGTCAGCGGTCGCAAGGACGTCGCGACGGCGTCCGGCGACGCGGCGAAGAAGATGAACGAGGCCTTCGGCGCGGCGGGCTGACGCCATGACGTACGACGCGATCCCGGCCGGGTCCGCCGGCGCGGCACGGACACGGCGGGGCGGGCACGCGGGCTGGACCCCATGGCTCTACCTGGCGCCCGCGCTCGCCGTGCTCGGCGCCCTCCTGGTGTACCCGGTCTACCAGCTCGGGCTCATCTCGCTCCTGGAGTACACCCAGGCCCAGGTCAGCGGCGGGCGACCGACGTCCTTCCAGGGCCTCGGCAACTACGCCGCCCTCTTCCGCGATCCGCAGTTCCGGCAGGTCCTCCTCGCCACCGTGCTCTTCGCCGCCGCCTGCGTCGTCGCCACCCTGGCCGTCGGGTGCGCCCTCGCGGTCCTGCTCACCCGCGTCCGCGCCGTCCCCCGCCTCGCGCTGATGCTCGCCGCGCTCGGCGCGTGGGCGACGCCCGCCGTCACCGGGTCCACCGTCTGGGTGTTCCTCTTCGACCCCGACTTCGGCCCGGTCAACCGGATCCTCGGCCTGGGCGACTTCTCCTGGACGTACGGGCGCCACAGCGCCTTCGCGCTCGTCCTGTTCGAGGTCGTCTGGTGCTCGTTCCCGTTCGTGATGGTCACCGTCTACGCGGGCATCAGGGCCATCCCGGCCGAGGTCCTGGAAGCGGCCGCGCTCGACGGCGCCTCCCCCTGGCGCACCTGGCGCTCCGTCACCGCGCCGCTGCTGCGGCCCATCCTGCTGGTCGTCACCATCCAGTCGGTCATCTGGGACTTCAAGGTCTTCACCCAGATCTACGTGATGACCAACGGCGGCGGCATCGCCGGCCAGAACCTCGTCCTGAACGTCTACGCGTACCAGAAGGCCTTCGCGTCCTCCCAGTACAGCCTGGGCTCGGCGATCGGCGTGGTCATGCTGCTGATCCTGCTCGCGGTCACGCTGGTCCACCTCCGGCTCGTGCGACGCCGGGGAGAAGAACTGTGATCCGTACGCGCCGCCGCCTCGCCGCCGAGGCCACCGCCCTCCTCGTCGCGGCCGTGGTCGCCTTCCCCCTGTACTGGATGGTCCTCTCCGCGCTGAAACCGGCGGGCGAGATCCAGTCCACCGAGGCCCGCCCCTGGACGCTGTCCCCGTCCCTCGACTCCTTCCGGCGCGTCTTCGAACAGCAGGACTTCGGGCGCTACTTCCTCAACAGCCTGCTGGTCGCCGGGACGGTCGTCCTCGCGTCCGCCCTCATCGCCTTCCTGGCGGCGACGGCGGTCACCCGCTTCCGCTTCCGGTTCCGCACGACGCTGCTCGTGATGTTCCTGGTCGCGCAGATGGTGCCGATCGAGGCGCTGACGATCCCGCTGTTCTTCCTCATGCGGGACTTCGGCCAGCTCAACACCCTCGGCTCGCTGATCCTGCCGCACATCGCCTTCTCCCTCCCCTTCGCGATCTGGATGCTGCGCGGCTTCGTCAAGGCCGTGCCCGAGGCCCTGGAGGAGGCCGCGTACCTCGACGGAGCGAGCCGCTCCCGGTTCCTGTGGCAGATCCTCTTCCCGCTGGTCTTCCCGGGGCTCGTCGCGACCAGCGTCTTCTCCTTCATCTCCACCTGGAACGACTTCCTGTTCGCGAAGTCGTTCATCATCAGCGACACCTCGCAGTCGACGCTCCCCATGGCCCTGCTCGTCTTCTTCAAGCCGGACGAGAACGACTGGGGCGGCATCATGGCCGCGTCGACCGTGATGACCGTCCCGGTGCTGGTCTTCTTCGTACTCGTACAGCGCCGCCTGGTCTCCGGCCTCGGCGGCGCGGTGAAGGACTGAGCCGCATGGACCCCATGGACCTGATCCCCGCCCCGCACACCGTCCGACGGGCCCGGCCGGCCGGGCCCGACCGCCTCGACGCCGACACGCGACTGGAAGCGCGGCCGGGCACGGAGGGCGTCGCGAGATGGCTGCGCTCCACGCTCGGGGCCGCCACCGGCCTGTCGTTCCCGGACGGGAACGACGACGGCAACCGCGTCGTGCTGGGCATCGACCCGCGGCTGCCCGCCGAGGGCTACCGCGTCACGGTCGACGGCCACGCCCACCGCATCGAGGGCGGCACCGCGGCCGGCGTCTTCTGGGGCGCCCAGACGTTCCGTCAACTCCTGGGCCCGGAAGCCTTCCGGCGCGCACCCGTCGCCCCCGCGCGCGCGTGGGACGTCCCCCGGGTCGTCGTCGAGGACGCGCCCCGCTTCGGCTGGCGCGGCGTCATGCTCGACGTGGCGCGCCACTTCCTCCCCAAGGACGACGTCCTCCGCTACGTCGACCTCCTCGCCGCCCACAAGCTCAACGTCCTCCACCTCCACCTCACCGACGACCAGGGCTGGCGCGTCGAGATCGAGCGCTACCCCCGGCTCACCGAGGTCGGCGGCTGGCGGGCGCGCACCAAGCGGGGGCACCGGGCCTCGGACCTCTGGGACGACACCCCGCACGGCGGCCACTACACCCGCGACGACATCCGCGAGATCGTCGCGTACGCCGCCGAGCGGCACGTCCGCCTCGTCCCCGAGATCGACATCCCCGGCCACTCGCAGGCCGCCATCGCCGCGTACCCGGAACTCGGCAACACCGACGTGGTCGACACGGCCGCCCTCTCCGTCTGGGACACCTGGGGCGTCAACCCCAACGTGCTCGCGCCCACCGAAGGCACCCTGCGCTTCTACGAGGGCGTCCTGGAGGAGGTTCTCGACCTCTTCCCGGCGGAGACGTCGCCCTTCGTCCACCTCGGCGGCGACGAGTGCCCCAAGGACCAGTGGAGGGCCTCCCCGGCGGCCCAGGCCCGCATCGCGGAGCTCGGGCTCTCCGGCGAGGACGGCCTCCAGTCGTGGTTCATCCGCCACTTCGACCGCTGGCTCGCCGACCGGGGCCGCCGCCTGATCGGGTGGGACGAGATCCTGGAGGGCGGCCTCGCGCCCGGCGCCGCCGTCTCCTCCTGGCGCGGCTACGCCGGCGGGATCGCCGCCGCCGAGGCGGGCCACGACGTCGTCATGTGCCCCGAGCAGCACGTGTACCTGGACCACCGGCAGGACGGCGGCCCCGACGAGCCGGTGCCCATCGGGTACGTCCGCACCCTGGAGGACGTCTACCGCTTCGAGCCCGTACCGCCGGGGCTGTCACCGGGCGCCGCCGCGCACGTCCTGGGTACCCAGGCGAACGTCTGGACGGAGGTCATGGAGTCCCGGTCCCGGGTCGACTACCAGGTCTTCCCGCGCCTCGCCGCCTTCGCCGAGGTGGCCTGGTCCACCCGGCTGCCCGTCCCCGCCGAGCGGGACTTCGCCGGGTTCGAACGCCGGATGGCCGCCCACTACCGGCGCCTGGACGCGCTCGGCGTCCACTACCGCCCGCCCGGCGGCCCGTTGCCGTGGCAGAGGCGTCCGGGAGTGGTCGGACGCCCGATCGACGGGACGCCCCCGAACGTGTGAGCCGCGGGCAAGGCCCGCGTCCCCGCGCCCGGCACCTGCGACCGTGGGGGCCGCCGGAATAAGTCGTACAAGGTCGCCGAGAAGTGGCAATCCGCGCGTGCCGCCGATGGCATGGCAAACCGGTTCATCTCGCAGGTCACGGGATGTCCGGGGCGGATGCGTGCTTCGCGGACCCTCGCGCCGACCGGCCTGGAAGATGTGCCAGAGTTGCCACGTCGGGGCTGTGAGCACGTACGGTACGGCCACACAGGCGGGACAGCCGGGACAGCCGGGACACCGGGAAGGGGCAGCTGGGTTGACCACGCACGCACCGCAGGCGGCGCAGTCCGTGACGCTGCCGGCCACGCTCGGCGAGGCAGTGGCGGCGCTCAGCGCCATGCCCGCCGCCGTTCCCGTGGCGGGCGGTACGGATCTGATGGCCGCCGTCAACAAGGGCCAGTTGCGCCCCGCCGGTCTCGTCGGCCTCGGCCGCGTCAACGAGATCCGGGGCTGGCAGTACCAGGACGGCCACGCCCTGCTGGGTGCCGGCCTCACCCACGCGCGCATGGGCCGCCCGGACTTCGCGGCGCTCATCCCCGCCCTCGCCGCGGCCGCCCGCGCGGCCGGTCCGCCCCAGATCCGCAACGCGGGCACCCTGGGCGGCAACATCGTCACCGCCGCGCCCACCGGCGACGCCCTGCCCGTGCTGGCCGCCCTGGAGGCGGACCTGCTCGTGGCCGGACCGGGCGGGATGCGCGAGGTCCCGGTGACGCACCTGCTGGCGGGCCGGGAGCTGCTCGGCCCCGCCGAGCTGATCGGGCACGTCCGCGTCCCCCTGCTGCACGCCCCGCAGGTGTTCCTGAAGGCCACCGGCCGGACCGGCCCCGGACGGGCCACCGCGTCCGTCGCGGTCGTCCTGGACCCGGCGCGGCGCGGCGTGCGGTGCGCGGTCGGGGCGATCGCCCCGATGCCGCTGCGGCCGCTGGAGGCGGAGCGCTGGATCGCGTCGCTGATCGACTGGGACGGTGACCGCGGCCTGGCGGCCGAGGCGCTCACGGCGTTCGGCGAGTACGTGGCGGCCGCCTGCATCCCGGACCCGCCGGGCGAGGAGCAGTTGCCGCCCGCCGTACTGCACCTGCGGCGCACCGTCGCCGCGCTGGCCCGACGGGCACTGGGGAGGGCGCTGTCGTGACCACCGACGAGAACGACGACCGGCAGGGGCGGGGCGGCTGGCAGCCGACGCCCCAGGGCGAGTACGACGGCGACGCGACCGCCTTCGTGCAACTGCCGCCGGACATGGCGACGACCGGCGCCCCGCTGGAGGCCCCCGGTCACGGCTACGTGCCGCCGGGGGCGTGGGCCCCGCACGACCCGAACGCGACGGCGCAGTGGAACCACCAGGCGCCCGCGCCCGTCGCCACGGAGCCCACCGGCCAGTGGAGGATCCCGGTCGCCCAGGGGGATCTTCCGGACGAGTCGGGTGAGTTCACCACCTCGGCCCTCACCTCGCAGTGGACCGGCGGCAATCCGCCGGCCACCCTCCCGGGCGGCGCCGCCGCCCCGTGGGCGACGCCGGAGCCGCAGCCCGCGCCCGAGCCGCCCCCCGCGCCGGAGCACGCCGAGGCGGACGCCCCGGCCGCCGGGCCCGAGGCCCCTCACCCGGCGGGCCCGGACACAGACCCCGGCGCCGCCCCGGACCGGCACCCCGCCGAAGGGCCGGACGCGGGTACGGCGCATCCGGCACCCGGCGGGGTGGACCCGCGGGAGCCGGCCGCGCCCCCCAGCCACGTCACCGACAGCGACGAGCACCCGCACATCTCGTACGTGCTGCGCGTCAACGGCACCGACCGCCCCGTCACCGAGGCCTGGATCGGCGAGTCCCTGCTGTACGTGCTGCGCGAGCGGCTCGGCCTCGCCGGCGCCAAGGACGGTTGCTCACAGGGCGAGTGCGGCGCCTGCAACGTCCAGGTCGACGGCCGGCTCGTGGCCTCCTGCCTGGTGCCCGCCGCGACCGCCGCGGGCAGCGAGGTGCGCACGGTCGAGGGGCTGGCCGCCGACGGCGAGCCCTCCGACGTCCAGCGCGCCCTCGCCGCGTGCGGAGCCGTCCAGTGCGGGTTCTGCATCCCCGGCATGGCCATGACGGTCCACGACCTCCTCGAGGGCAATCACGCCCCGAGCGAGCTGGAGACCCGCCAGGCGCTCTGCGGCAACCTCTGCCGCTGCACCGGCTACCGGGGCGTCCTCGACGCCGTGCGCGAGGTCGTCGCCGAACGCGCCGCGAGCGCCGCCGCCGC
Source organism: Streptomyces sp. NPDC045701 (assembly GCF_056432045.1). Taxonomy (NCBI): domain Bacteria; kingdom Bacillati; phylum Actinomycetota; class Actinomycetes; order Kitasatosporales; family Streptomycetaceae; genus Streptomyces; species Streptomyces sp. NPDC045701. The sequence goes on from NZ_JBWKJV010000016.1 coordinate 92,782, forward strand.
GTCGGAGGCCGCGGAGGCCGCCGACGGCCGGGAGAGCGCCGCGCAGCCCCGCATCCCGCACCAGATCCCCCACCCGTACGACGGAGGCACGGCGTGAACAACGACGCGGCCACCGCCATCCCGGCGGTCGACGGCCCCCAGGGGCCCCAGCAGGAGCCGCCGTCCCACGGGCTCGGCGCGTCCCTTCCGTCCGCCGACGCCCGCGCGAAGACGGAGGGCACCTTCCCGTACGCCGCCGACCTGTGGGCCGAGGGCCTGCTGTGGGCGGCCGTGCTGCGCTCCCCGCACGCGCACGCGCGCGTGGTCTCCATCGACACCTCGGCCGCCGCCGAGATGCCCGGCGTACGGGTCGTGGTGACCCACGCCGACGTGCCCGGCGCGGCGACGTACGGCCGCACGGTCGCCGACCGCCCCGTCTTCGCCTCCGACCTGGTGCGGCACCACGGCGAGGCCATCGCGGCGGTGGCGGCCGACCACCCGGACACGGCCCGCCTGGCCGCCGCGGCCATCGCCGTCGAGTACGAGGTCCTCGACCCGGTCACCGACCCGGAGAAGGCCTTCGCCGCCCCGCCGCTCCACCCGGACGGCAACCTGATCCGCCACATCCCGCTGCGCTACGGCGACCCGGACGCCACCGGCGAGGTCGTCGTGGAGGGCCTGTACCGCATCGGCCGCCAGGACCCGGCGCCCATCGGGGCCGAGGCAGGGCTCGCCGTGCCGCGCCCGGACGGCGGCGTCGACATCTACACCGCATCCACCGACCCGCACACCGACCGCGACCTCGCCGCCGCCTGCTTCGGACTCGGCCCCGACCAGGTCAAGGTGGTCGTCACCGGCGTCCCCGGCGCCACCGGCGACCGCGAGGACCCCGGCTTCCAGATCCCGCTGGGCCTCCTCGCGCTCCGCACCGGCTGCCCCGTCAAGCTGGCCGCCACCCGCGAGGAGTCCTTCCTCGGCCACCCCCACCGCCACCCCACCCTGCTGCGCTACCGCCACCACGCGGACGCGGAGGGCCGCCTGGTCAAGGTCGAGGCGCAGATCCTCCTCGACGCCGGCGCGTACGCCGAGGCCTCCTCCGAGTCGCTCGCCGCCGCCGTCGCCTTCGCCTGCGGCCCCTACGTCGTCCCGCACGCGTTCGTCGAGGGATGGGCCGTACGCACCAACAACCCGCCCTCCGGCCATGTGCGCGGCGAGGGCGCGATGCAGGTCTGCGCCGCGTACGAGGCGCAGATGGACAAGCTCGCCGCGCGCCTCGGCCTCGATCCCGCCGAGCTGCGCCTGCGCAACGTCCTCGCCACCGGCGACATCCTCCCCACCGGCCAGACCGTCACCTGCCCCGCCCCGGTCGCCGAACTCCTCCAGGCCGTCCGCGACTTCCCGCTGCCCGCCCTCCCCAAGGACTCCCCGGAGGACGGCTGGCTCCTCCCCGGCGGCCCGGAGGGCGCGGGGGAGCCCGGCGCCGTACGCCGCGGCGTCGGCTACGCGCTCGGCATGGTCCACATGCTGGGGGCCGAGGGCACCGACGAGGTCTCCACCGCCACCGTCAAGGTCCACGACGGCATGGCGACCGTCATCTGCGCGGCCGTCGAGACCGGCCAGGGGTTCTCCACCCTCGCCCGCCAGATCGTCCAGGACACCCTGGGCATCGACGAGGTCCACGTCGCGCCCGTCGACACCGACCAGCCCCCCGCCGGCCCGGCGACCCACGGCCGCCACACCTGGGTCTCCGGAGGGGCCGTCGAACGGGCCGCCAAGATGGTCAGGACGCAGCTCCTCCAGCCCCTGGCCCACAACTTCGGCATGTCCACCGAGCTGCTCCAGATCACCGACGGGAAGATCACCTCCTACGACGGAGTCCTGTCCACCACCGTCATGGAGGCGCTGGAGGGCAAGGAGCTCTGGGCCACCGCCCAGTGCCGTCCGCACCCCACCGAACCCCTCGACGGCGCCGGCCAGGGCGACGCCTTCGTGGGCCTCGCCTTCTGCGCGATCCGCGCCGTCGTCGACGTCGACATCGAGCTGGGCTCGATCCGCGTCGTCGAGATGGCGGTCGCCCAGGACGTCGGCCGGGTCCTCAACCCCGCGCAGCTCGCCACCCGCATCGAGGCGGGCGTCACCCAGGGCGTCGGCGCCGCGCTGACCGAGAACCTCCGCACCGCCCGGGGCCTGGTCCGCCACCCCGACCTCACCGGCTACGCGCTCCCGACCGCCCTGGACGCCCCGGACATCCGGATCGTCAAGCTCGTCGAGGAACGGGACGTGGTGGCCCCGTTCGGCGCCAAGGCAGCCAGCGCGGTCCCGGTCGTCACCTCCCCGGCGGCCGTGGCCGCCGCGGTGCGCTCCGCCACCGGCCGCCCCGTCAACCGCCTGCCGATCCGCCCCCAGGCGGCGGTCGCGGCGCCCTGAGCCGTGTCCGCCGTCGTCCTCGTCACCGGCGTCATGGCCGCCGGGAAGTCGACCGTCGCCCAGGCGCTCGCCGAGCGGCTGCCGAGGGCCGCGCACGTACGGGGTGACGTCTTCCGCCGCATGATCGTGTCCGGGCGCGCCGACATGGTGCCCGAGGCGGGCGACGAGGCCCTGGCGCAATTGCGCCTGCGCTACCGGCTGTCCGCCGCCACCGCCGACGCGTACGCGGACGAGGGCTTCACCGCCGTCGTCCAGGACGTGGTGCTGGGGCCCGAACTGGCCGCCTACACCCGTCTCGTGAGGACCCGCCCGCTGCACGTCGTGGTGCTGGCGCCGCGGCCGGACGTGGTCGCCGCGCGCGAGGCCGGGCGGGACAAGACCGGGTACGGCGGCGGCTGGACGCCCGAGCGGCTGGACCGGGGCCTGCGCGAGGAGACCGCGCGGATCGGGCTGTGGCTCGACACGTCCGAACTGACGGTGCAGGCCACGGTGGACGCGATCCTGGCGGACATGGACCGCGCCCTCGTCCCGTAGGTCGTGTCCGCGAAGTCTCGCCCGGCCCGCCCTCCGGGCGGACGCCGATCCTTTGCGGACACTCCCCGGGGCGCCGGGGCGCCGGGGCGCCGGGGGCGCCATGGAGACCGTGGCGGGATTCGAACCCGCGTCACCGGAGTTGCAGTCCGGCCCCTGAGCCTCTCGGGCACACGGTCGTGGGTGGTGCTCGCGGTACGACCGTAGGGTGCGCGCCGCCGCGGGGCCGGAAGGGATGCAATCCGACTGCCACACGCTGTTCACGGACGTACGACCAAGGGCGGAGGCACGTCCGCCCCCCGGACAGGGGCCATATCCCCTGTAGCCCCTTACGGTTGGGGCCATGACCTTGGACGACCCCAGCCGTACCGGGAATCCCACCGCCGGGCCGCAGGAGCCCGGCGGTGTCCTCGACCGCGACCACCGCGCGCTCAGCGTCGGCATCGTCTCCGTCGTGATGCTGATCGCCTTCGAGGCGACGGCCGTCGGCACGGCGATGCCGGTCGCCGCGCGGGAGTTGCACGGCGTCCCGCTGTACGCGTTCGGCTTCTCCGCGTACTTCACCACCAGCCTGTTCGCCATGGTGCTGTCCGGTCAGTGGTCCGACCGCGCGGGGCCCCTGGCGCCGGTCACCGCCGGGATCGCCACCTTCGGGGCGGGGCTGCTGCTGTCGGGGACGGCGGGGGCCATGTGGTTGTTCGTCCTCGGGCGGGCCGTCCAGGGGCTCGGCGGCGGGCTGGTGATCGTGGGCCTGTACGTGGTCGTCAGCCGGGCGTACGCGGAACGGCTGCGGCCCGCGATCATGGCGGCGTTCGCCGCCGGCTGGGTCGTCCCCTCGATCGTCGGCCCCCTCGCCGCCGGGACGGTGACCGAACGGCTGGGGTGGCGGTGGGTGTTCGTCGGCATCCCCGTCCTGATCGTCCTGCCGCTGGCCCTCGCGCTGCCCGCGATACGGCGGACGGCGTCCGGGCCGGCCGACCCGGGGGCGCCGAGGCCGCCGTTCGACGGACGGCGCATCCGGCTGGCGCTCGGCATCTCACTGGGCGCGGGCCTGCTCCAGTACGCCGGCCAGGACCTCCGGTGGGCGTCGCTGGTCCCGGCCGTGGCCGGCGCGGCGCTGCTCGTGCCCGCCGCGCTGGGGCTGCTGCCGCGCGGCACCTACCGGGCGACGCGGGGACTGCCGTCGGTGGTGCTGCTGCGGGGGCTCGCGGCGGGGGCGTTCATCTCCGCCGAGTCCTTCGTACCGCTGATGCTGGTCACCGAGCGGGGACTGAGCCCGACCCTGGCCGGGCTGTCGCTGGCGGTGGGCGGCGCGACGTGGGCGCTGGGCTCGTACCTCCAGTCGCGGCCGCGCGTCGAGCCGTACCGGGAGCGGCTGATGGTGCTGGGGATGCTGCTGGTGACCGCCGCCATCGCGACCGCCCCGGCCGTCCTGCTGCCCGCCGTGCCGGTGTGGACCGTGGGCGTGGCGTGGGGCGTGGGTTGCCTCGGCATGGGCATGGTGATCGCCTCGACGAGCGTCCTGCTGCTCCAGCTGTCGGCGCCGGGGGAGGCGGGGACGAACTCGGCGGCCCTCCAGATCTCGGACGGGCTCTCCAACGCGGTGCTCCTCACGCTGGGCGGTGCCGCCTTCGCCGCGCTGGGCGGCGGGTCGGCGGCCGGCCACGCCGCGGCCGGACCGGCCGCCGCGGGCGGCTCGCACCCGGCGGCCTTCGCCGCGGTGTTCCTGCCGATGGCGGCGGTGGCGCTGGTGGGGGCGTGGGTGGCGACGCGGCTGGGCAAGCCTGCCGCCGACCGGGAGTAGTACCAGAGTGACCGTTGCCGCGGGCGAGGCGGACGAAGTGAAGGTCATCGCCCAGGGCCTGCGCGGTCTGGCCGTGTGACGCCGGTCTCAACCGCGGCCGGTCCCGCCCGGTGCGGACCGGGCGCGGCCGGCGGCACCGGTAGGGTGGCCCGGTTGTCGTACGTACCGCCGAGAGACCGAGTCGGAGACCGTGACCACTACCGCCTCCCATCACCTCTCGCCCGCCTTCCCCGGCCGCGCTCCCTGGGGCACCGCGAACAAGCTGCGCGCCTGGCAGCAGGCAGCGATGGAGAAGTACATCCAGGAGCAGCCGCGGGACTTCCTCGCGGTCGCGACCCCGGGCGCCGGCAAGACCACCTTCGCGCTCACGCTCGCGTCCTGGCTGCTGCACCACCACGTCGTGCAGCAGGTCACCGTCGTCGCGCCGACCGAGCACCTGAAGAAGCAGTGGGCGGCCGCCGCCGCGCGGATAGGCATCAAGCTCGACCCGGACTACAGCGCCGGGCCGCTGAGCAAGGAGTACCACGGGGTCGCGGTCACCTACGCCGGCGTCGGCGTACGCCCGATGCTGCACCGCAACCGCAGCGAGCACCGCAAGACGCTCGTCATCCTCGACGAGATCCACCACGCCGGTGACTCCAAGTCCTGGGGCGAGGCGTGCCTGGAGGCGTTCGAGCCCGCCACGCGGCGCCTCGCGCTCACCGGTACGCCGTTCCGGTCGGACACCAACCCGATCCCCTTCGTCACGTACGAGGAGGGCAACGACGGCATCCGGCGGTCGTCCGCCGACTACACGTACGGATACGGCAACGCGCTCGGCGACGGCGTGGTCCGCCCGGTGATCTTCCTCAGCTACAGCGGCAACATGCGCTGGCGCACCAAGGCCGGCGACGAGGTCGCGGCCAAGCTGGGCGAGCCGATGACCAAGGACGCCGTGTCCCAGGCCTGGCGCACCGCCCTCGACCCGCGCGGCGACTGGATGCCCAACGTGCTGCGCGCCGCCGACAAGCGACTCACCGAGGTCCGGAAGGGCATCCCGGACGCGGGCGGCCTGGTCATCGCGTCCGACCAGGACTCGGCACGCGCCTACGCCAAGCTGATCCGCGAGATCACCGGGACGAAGGCGACCGTCGTCCTCTCCGACGACGCGGGCGCGTCCAAGCGGATCGACGAGTTCAGCGAGGGCGACGACCGCTGGATGGTCGCCGTCCGCATGGTGTCCGAGGGCGTCGACGTACCGCGCCTCGCGGTCGGCGTCTACGCGACGACGATCTCCACGCCGCTGTTCTTCGCGCAGGCCGTCGGCCGGTTCGTGCGATCCCGCAGGCGCGGCGAGACCGCGTCCGTGTTCCTTCCCACCATCCCCACCCTGCTGACCTTCGCCAACGAGATGGAGGTCGAGCGCGACCACGCACTCGACAAGCCCAAGAAGGAGGGCGAGGAGGACCCGTACGCCGAGTCCGAGAAGGAGATGGACGAGGCGAACAAGGAGCAGGACGAGGACACCGGCGAGCAGGACGCGCTGCCCTTCGAGGCGCTGGAGTCCGACGCGGTCTTCGACCGGGTCCTGTACGACGGCGCCGAGTTCGGCATGCAGGCCCACCCCGGCAGCGAGGAGGAGCAGGACTACCTCGGCATCCCCGGGCTGCTCGAACCGGACCAGGTGCAGCTGCTGCTGCGCAAGCGGCAGGCACGGCAGATCGCGCACAGCAGGCAGAAGCCGGCCGATGAGGCCGACCTGCTGGAACTGCCGGCCGAGCGACGGCCCGTCGTTTCGCACAAGGAGCTGCTGGAACTGCGCAAGCAGCTCAACACCATGGTCGGCGCGTACGTCCACCAGAGCGGCAAGCCGCACGGCGTCATCCACACCGAGCTGCGCCGGGTGTGCGGCGGCCCGCCGAGCGCGGAGGCGACCGCCGGGCAGATCAGGGAGCGGATCAAAAAGGTCCAGGAGTGGGCCACGCGGATGCGCTGAGCGGACGGCCGGGCGTCGCCGCGGTGCCCCCGAAACGGGACGAAACCTCCGTACGGCAATCGCTTGCGCCCGGATTCTGGACGAGGGCTTCCGCTGAGCGGAGTGGCTCGCTACTGTCCCGGCAATCGCAATGCAACGCCCCGTGGCAGCGCCGCCGCGGAGCGCAGCCGGTGTGCCATGGCCTGCCGGCGGCCTCTCCGTGCGTCGCCGATGGGACCGGTGGCGCGTCCGCCGTTGAGAGTGTCCGCCGTCACTCACTCCGAAGGAGAGGGCGTCGTGACCGCGGAGACATCCCAGACGCTCGACCGAGGACTGCGCGTCCTCAAGCTGCTCGCCGACACCGACCACGGGCTGACCGTCACCGAGTTGTCCAACAAACTCGGGGTCAACCGGACCGTCGTCTACCGTCTGCTCGCCACGCTCGAACAGCACGCCCTGGTACGCCGCGATCTCGGCGGCCGCGCCCGTGTCGGCCTCGGGGTACTGCGCCTGGGCCGCCAGGTGCACCCGCTGGTGCGCGAGGCCGCGCTGCCCGCCCTGCGGTCGCTGGCCGAGGACATCGGGGCCACGGCCCACCTGACCCTGGTCGACGGGGCGGAGGCGCTCGCCGTCGCGGTCGTCGAACCGACCTGGACGGACTACCACGTGGCCTACCGGGCCGGCTTCCGCCACCCGCTGGACCGGGGCGCGGCCGGCCGGGCGATACTCGCCGCCCGGCAGGGCGCGCTGAGCGAGCCGGGCTACACGCTGACGCACGGCGAGCTGGAGGCCGGCGCGAGCGGCGCGGCGGCCCCGCTGCTCGGGGTGACCGGCGTGGAGGGCAGCGTCGGCGTGGTCATGCTGGCGGACGCCGTACCGGAACGGGTCGGCCCCCGCGTGGTGGACGCCGCCCGCGAGGTCGCCGACGCCCTGCGCTGACGTCCGCCGCCTCCCGGGCCGGGACGCCCCCGATTCGGACACCCCCGCCGGGGCGCCCCCGATTCGGACGGCCCCGCTCCGGGGCGCCCCCGCTCCAGGACGGCGCCGCTCCGGGGCGCGCACCGGCCCCGAGGCCCCCGGCGCGGCGGGTGGGCGCCGGGGGCCCGGTGGGCGGCCGATAGATTGGCACCGTGCTCTCCCGTCTCACGCGCCCCCGCGCCCTCGCCCTGTGCGCCCTCCCCGTCGTCGCCCTGCTCGTGGTCGCCGGGGTCGCGCCGCTGCCGTTCACCCTGGCGCAGCCGGGGTCGACCAGCGACGTCCTGGGGAAGCACAGGGGCCGGCAGGTTATCACCGTCTCCGGCACGCCCGTCCGGGCGACGGAGGGCAAGCTGCTGATGACCACCATCGTGGCCACCGGCCCCCGCACCGGCGTCGACCTCGGCGACGTCGTCGACAGCTGGTTCCGCGGTGACCGTGCCGTACTGCCGCACGACTCGGTCTACCCGCCCGGCAAGTCCGACGCCGAGATCGAGAAGCGCAACCTCGGGCAGATGCGGGAGTCGCAGAACAGCGCCGTCCAGGCCGCCCTCGGCCACCTCGGCAAGAGCCCCGAACAGGTGAAGGTCGACCTGGAGCTGGCCGACATCGGCGGCCCCAGCGCCGGCCTGTTCTTCGCGCTCGGGATCGTCGACAAGATCGACGGCGACGGCGCGGGCGGCGACCTCACCGGCGGCCGCACCATCGCCGGCACGGGCACCGTCGAGGCCGACGGCACGGTCGGAGCCGTCGGCGGGGTGTCCCTCAAGACGCAGGCCGCCCACCGCGACGGCGCGTCGGTCTTCCTCGTACCGAAGGACGAGTGCGCGGACGCCCTGGCCGAGAAGCCCGAGGGGCTGCGGCTCGTCCCCGTCACCACGCTCAAGGACGCGGTGTCGTCACTGCGCGCCCTGGAGCGGGGGAAGAAGGTCCCGAGCTGCTGAGCGCGGTCGCCGGACCGTCCATCTCGCGCCAGCAGGGGAAGACCGCGGGCGTCAGGGTCGCCACGAAGTACAGCCCGCCGACCGTCAGCAGCGTCGTCACCAGCCCGGCCCGCTCCACCAGCAGGCCCGCGCCGACCCCGCCCAGCGGCGTGGCCATGAGCACCCCGGCCGTCGTCACCCCCGCCACCCGGCTGCGCAGGGCGCCGGGCACCCGCTCGTACATCACCGTCGTCAGGATCGGGTTGAGCATCCCGACGCCCAGCCCGCCGACCGCCGCCGTCGCCGCCAGTGGCAGCACGCCGTCCGTGAGCGCCGCGACGAGGTACAGGGGTGCCCCGCCGAGCAGGAACGCGACGGTGAACACCGCACGCCGCGGCCACCGGTGCCCCACCGTCGCGTACCCCAGCGCCCCCAGCAGCGCGCACCCGCCGAACACCGCCGTGATCAGGCCGATCGCCGCCGCGCCGCCCAGGTTCCGCTGCGCGTGCACCGGCAGGAGCACCGAACTCCAGCTCAGATTGAGCCCGTTGGTGAACATCACCATCAGCGTGATCCCCAGCAGCAGCCGGGAGCGGAGCACGAAGGCGTACCCCTCGCGCAGCTCCGCCCGGTAGCGCGCCATCGACACGGGCGCGGCGGCCCGCCGCGGCTCGGCGGCCGCCACGCCGCGTACACCGGCGAAGACCAGCAGCGCGGAGAGCCCGAACGTCGCGGCGTCCAGCAGCAGGACGGTCTGCGCGCCGGTCAGCGCGATCAGGAGGCCCGCGAGGGCGGCGCCCGTCATCCGCGCCCCCCGCGACACCGCGTCGAACAAACTCGCCGCCCGCGCGAGTGTGGTCCCGGCCCGCTCGGCGAGGTCCGGTACGAGGACGTGCCGGGCCGTCTCGCCGGGGGCGTGGAACAGCCCGGTGAGGCCCATCAGCGCGCACAGCACCCAGAAGTCGAGCCGTCCCGCGTGGTGCAGGAGCGGGATCGCGGCGAGGGCCAGGGCGCAGACCAGGTCCGAGGCGATGCTGACGCGCCGGCGGCCGATCCGGTCGATGACCGGCCCGCCGGCCAGCGCCGAGACGACGACGGGCAGGGTGGCGCAGAAGGCGACGAGCCCCGCCTTGCCGGGGCTGCCGGTGGTCTGGAGCGCGAACCACGGGACGCCGATGAGGGTCAGGGCGTTGCCGCTGATGGATATCGCGTTGGCGGCCAGCACGGTGGCCAGTGGACGGCGCCCCCCGGCCCCGCTCATACGACCGGGGCGGTACGGGGCGGGGGAGCGGCGACCAGGCGCAGGCCCAGTTCGACGAGGGTCCAGCCGAGCCGGGCGCGGACGGGCCGGCGGGCGGCGGGGCGGCGGGTGGCGGACCGGTGGGGTGCCCGGTCCCTCAGTTCGGTGCCGCGCAGGGCGTGCAGGCGCAGGTGGATGTCGGGGTGCATGGCGGTCAGCCGTCCCTCCGGTCGTCGGCTTGCGGGAACGCGTGCAGGTGGAGGCGTACCTTGGCGGCGTCCTCGTCGGGCTCGGCGTCGCGGTAGCCGTTGATCAGCGCGTGGAGCTTCTCGCCGAGTTCGCGCACCTGGCGCGGGCCGAGCCGCAGGGTGAAGTCGCTGAGGTCGGCGTTCCTGACCCACTCGGCGGGCCAGTCGCGCATCGTGCCGATCCAGGTGGACAGTTCCTGGCCGTGGATGGTCGCGATCTCGTGCAGGAAGACGTTGACCGCGCCGCGCGTCTCGGCGTCCTCCTCCTCGAAGAGCGAGGGGTCCCAGGAGGTGCCCTGGTGCACGGCCTGCCACCAGCGCTCGCGCCCCTTGCCCCGCTCCGGGGCGTCCTCCACGAAGCCGTACGAGGCGAGCTGCCGCAGGTGGTAGCTGGTGGCCCCGCTGGACTCGCCCAGCCGTCCGGCCAGTTGGGAGGCGGTGGCGGGGCCGTGGTGGCGCAGGGCGCCGAGGAGGCGGATCCGCAGCGGATGGGCGAGGCCGCGCAGGGAGCGCGGGTCGAGCTGCCGGACGAGGGGCGCGCCGGTGTCGTTCTTCTCGGGCTCGGGCATGCCCTCAGCGTAGAGTTGCAAAGGACTGCTTGCAAGCCTTTCTTTGCAACCATTGCTTCGTACCGTCATCCCTCCCTGATGAAGCCCTCCTCGACCAGCCACTCCTTCGCCACCTCGTGCGGGTCCTCCCCGCCCACGTCCACCCGCGCGTTCAGCTCCCGAGCCACCGCCGTGTCCAGCCGCGCGCTCAGCGGGTCGAGCAGCTCCGCGATCACGGGGTACTTGTCGAAGGTCGCCGAGTGGAGGGCCGGCGCCGCGTTGTAGTGGGGGAAGAAGCGCTTGTCGTCCTCCATGGTGTCGAGGTCCATCGCCTCGATCCGGCCGTCCGTCGTGTAGACCTCGCCCAGCAGGCACGAGCCCGACTTCGCCACCTGGGTGTAGATGATCCCGGCGTCCATCTTGCGGATGTTGGCGGCCGGCACGTCCATCCCGTACGCCCGCTGCATGCCCGGCAGCCCGTCCTCCCGGGACGTGAACTCGTTCTCCACGCACAGCGTCACCGCCGACGGGTCGCGGCGGGACAGCTCCGCCACGTCCGAGAGCGTCCGCAGCCGGTACCTGGCGTTGTTCCTCTTGTTGATCGCGAGTGTGTACGTGTTGTCGAGCGTCGACGGCGGCAGCCAGGTGACGCCGTTGCGCACGTCCGCGTCACGCACCGCCTCCCACTGCTCCCGGGGGTCGGCGATCGGCTTCTGCTTCCCCTGGTACGTGATCCACGCCGTGCCCGTGTACTCGTAGATCGCGTCGGCGTCCCCCTTGATGATCGCCTCGCGGCCGCTGAGGGACCCCGGCAGGTTCGTCCGGTCCAGCACCTCGGCGCCCGCCGCCTTGAAGATCAGGCCGATCATGTGGCCGAGGACGAGGTTCTCGCTGAAGTTCTTCGACGTGACCGTCAGCGACGCGCCCCTGAGCGGCTGCCCGCGCCCCACCGAACCGGGCAGCACGTCGTCCGCCATCGGCGAGCCGCTCTTCAGCCCGCACCCGGACAGCCCGGCCGCCACCACCAGCGCCAGCGCCGCCGCCCCCCTCCCGTACCGCGTCACCGTCGCCCTCATCCGGCCCCCAGCCCGCGCGGCGTCAGCGCCAGCTCCGCGAGCGACGCCAGCCAGTCGACCAGCAGCGCCAGCGCGACGGTGAGGACCGACCCCAGCACCAGCACCGCCATCCGCTGCGTCTGGATGCCCGTCGTGATCAGGTCGCCGAGCCCGCCGCCGCCCACGAACGTCGCCAGCGTCGCCGTACCCACGTTGAGCACCAGCGCCGTGCGCACACCCGCCAGGATCAGCGGCACCGCCAGCGGCAACTCCACCCGCAGCAGCCGGCCCGCCGCCGACATGCCGATGCCCCGCGCGGCCTCCACCAACAGCGGGTCGATGGCCCGCAGGCCGGCCATGGTGTTGGACAGCACCGGCAGCACCGCGTAGACGACCATGCCGGTGATCGCGGTCGACGGCCCGATGCCCAGCCAGATCACCAGCAGCGCCAGCAGACCGATCGCCGGTGTCGCCTGGCCCACGTTCGCCAGCGCCGTCGCGACCGGGGCCACGCGCCTCGGACCGCGCCGGGTCAGGGCGATGCCCAGCGGGACGGCGATGAGCAGCACCCAGAAGGTGGAGACGGCCGTGAGCCTGACGTGCTGCCACAGCCGCAACGGCGCGTTCCCGCCCGCCAGCGCGTTGCGGGCGATCGCGTCCAGGTGGACCTGGGAGATCCACAGGTACGTCGCCAGCAGCAGCACCGCCAGCACCGCCGGCACGACCGCCAGCCTCCTCGCCGGGACGCGCCGCCCCGCCGCCGCACCCCGCCCCGGGAAGCCCCGCTCGCCGGGCCGGACCGTGCGGACGTCCGCCGCCTCCCGGGCCTCCGCGGCCTCCCCGGCCCCTGCGGCCTCCGCGGCCTCCCCGGCCCCTGCGGCCTCCGCCGCCTCCCCGGCCTCCGTCCCGCGGGTCACGTGCCGCCCTCCAGTTCCACCTCGGTGCGGTGGTGGCGCGCCTCCTCCAGGTCGTGCTGGTGCTCGATCGCGGCCAGCCGGTCCGCCTCCAGCATCTCGTGCACCGAGTTCATCAGCGTCTCCATGTCGACGACCCCGATGTACTCCCCGCGCCGCCCCGTCACCGCCACCCGGCCCGCCGAGTCGATGAGCACCGCCTCCAGCGCGTCGTGCAGCGTCGCGTCCCGCGTCACCGTGTCGTGCACCAACTGCCCCGCCCGCGCGAGCGAACCCCTCGCCCGCATCAGGTCGCCGCGCCGCAGCCACTTGTACGGGCGCCCGCGCCGGTCCAGCATCAGCAGCTCGTTGTGCGGCCCGCCGCGCAGCCGGTTGAAGATCGTCTGGAGCGGGTCGTCGACCGACACCGTCGGGAAGTCGGCGATCCCCACGTCCCGTACGCGCGTGAGGTTGAGCCGCTTCAACGCGGCCCCCGCCCCCACGAACCCGGACACGAAGTCGTCCGCCGGGTTCGTCAGGATCGCCTCCGGCGTGTCGAACTGGGCGATGTGGGACCGCTCGCGCAGCACCGCGATCCGGTCGCCGAGCTTGATCGCCTCGTCGAAGTCGTGCGTCACGAAGACGATGGTCTTGTGCAACTCGTGCTGCAACCGGATGAGTTCGTCCTGGAGGTGGTCGCGCGTGATGGGGTCCACCGCCCCGAACGGCTCGTCCATCAGCAGCACCGGGGGGTCCGCCGCCAGAGCCCGCGCCACCCCGACCCGCTGCTGCTGGCCGCCCGACAACTGGCGCGGATAGCGCCCGTGGAACTCCCCGGGGTCGAGCCCCACCAGGTCCAGCATCTCCTCGACCCGGTCGCGCACCCGCGCCTTGGACCAGCCCACCATCTTCGGTACGAGGGCGATGTTCTCGGCGACCGTCATGTGCGGGAACAGCCCGGAGGACTGGATCGCGTACCCCACCTTCCGGCGCAGCTTCACCGGATCGATACGGGTGACGTCCTCGTCGTCGATCCTGATCCGCCCCGAGGACGGCTCGATCAGCCGGTTGATCATCTTCAGCGTGGTCGACTTCCCGCACCCCGAAGGCCCCACGAAGATCACCGTCTCGCCCGGTTCGATCCGCATCGAGACGTCGTCCACGGCCGGCGACGGACTGCCCGGGTACCTCTTCGACAGGTTCTCCAGCTCAATGCCCGCGCCCACGGATCCCCCTCGGAATGGTCAGCCGTCCGAGCAGTACATAGGCGGCGTCGAAGAGGAGAGCGAGGACGACGATCCCCAGCGTCCCCGCGAGCACCTGGTTCAGCGCGTTGGCGCTGCCCAGCGAGGCGATCCCGCGGAAGATCTCGTTGCCCAGTCCCGGGCCCGAGGCATAGGCGGCGATCGCGGCGATCCCCATGAGCATCTGCGTCGACACCCGGATGCCCGTCAGGATCGGCGGCCACGCCAGCGGCAGCTCCACCCGCGCCAGCCGGGCGGCCGGCGACATCCCGATGCCCTTGGCGGCGTCCACCAGGGCCGGGTCGACGCCCCGCAGACCCACGACCGCGTTGCGCACCACCGGCAGCAGCCCGTACAGCACCAGCGCGATCACCGTCGGCGGCACACCGAGCCCCACCACCGGGATCAGCAGGCCGATCAGCGCCAGCGAGGGAATGGTGAGCACCGTCGCCGTGGACATGATGGCGAGGTTCCCCGCCCAGCCGGTGCGGTACGTGGCCAGAGCGATCGCCACGCCCATCGCGGTGGCGATCACCATGCACTGGAACACCGCGCTGACGTGCTGCAACGCGTCCGTCAAGAGTTGCGGGTGCCTGGCGACCAGGTACTCCCAGAAGCCCACGCGCGCTCCCTCGTCTCACTCCTCCGACGCGGCCTGCTCCACCAGCGGGATGATCCGCAGGGGCACGGGGTTCTCCATGACGATCGCCGTGGAGGCCCGCACGATGCCATCAAAACCGACAACCCGGTCGATCACCCGCTGGAGATCCGCGTTCGACCGGGCCACCAGGCGGCACAGCATGTCCCCGTGACCGGTCGTCGTGTGCAGCTCCAGCACCTCAGGTACGCCCGCCAAGTGCTCCCGCACGTCGGCGCCTTGCCCCTGCTTGATCTCCAGCGTGGCGAACGCGGTGACCGGGTAGCCCAGTGCCGCCGGATCCACCTCCGGACCGAACCCCCGGATGACTCCGTTCGACTGAAGCCGGTCCAGCCGCGCCTGCACCGTCCCGCGCGCCACGCCCAGCCGGCGCGAGGCCTCCAGGACACCTATGCGCGGCTCCCGCGCCAGCAGCGTGATGAGCCTGCCGTCCAGATGATCGATCGCCACAGCCGCCTCCCAGTGGTCACCCTGTACAGAACGCCCGCACATCCTGCCCACCCGGTGGTCAGATTGCCCAGCCTCTGCGCGAACTATTGCGCACCTTGCCAATCGGAGAGAGCCTGCCGCCATGACTGAGACCATCTCCCACACCCCCGACACCGCCCGGCAGGCCGACCCCTTCCCGGTGAAGGGGATGGACGCGGTCGTGTTCGCCGTCGGCAACGCCAAGCAGGCCGCGCACTACTACTCCACGGCCTTCGGCATGAAGCTGGTCGCCTACTCCGGACCGGAGAACGGCAGCCGCGAGACCGCCAGTTACGTCCTGGCCAACGGCGGCGCCCGCTTCGTGTTCACCTCCGTCATCAAGCCCTCCACCGACTGGGGCCGCTTCCTCGCCGAGCACGTCGCCGAGCACGGCGACGGCGTCGTGGACCTCGCCATCGAGGTGCCGGACGCGCGCAAGGCGTACGCCTACGCCGTCGAGCAGGGCGCGACCGGCATCACCGAGCCGTACGAGGTCAAGGACGAGCACGGCACCGTCGTCCTCGCCGCCATCGCCACGTACGGCAAGACCCGCCACACCCTGGTGGACCGCTCCGGCTACGACGGCCCGTACCTCCCCGGCTTCGTCACCGCGTCCCCGATCGTCGAGCCGCCCGCCAAGCGCACCTTCCAGGCCATCGACCACTGCGTGGGCAACGTCGAGCTCGGCAGGATGAACGACTGGGTGGCCTTCTACAACAAGGTCATGGGCTTCACGAACATGAAGGAGTTCGTGGGCGACGACATCGCGACCGAGTACTCGGCGCTGATGTCGAAGGTCGTCGCCGACGGCACGCTCAAGGTGAAGTTCCCGATCAACGAGCCGGCGATCGCGAAGAAGAAGTCGCAGATCGACGAGTACCTCGAGTTCTACGGCGGCGCGGGGGTCCAGCACATCGCGCTCGCCACGAACGACATCGTGCACACCGTCCGCACGATGCGGGCCGCGGGCGTCCAGTTCCTCGACACCCCCGACTCGTACTACGACACCCTCGGCGAGTGGGCCGGCGAGACGCGCGTGCCGGTGGAGACCCTGCGGGAGCTGAAGATCCTCGTCGACCGCGACGAGGACGGCTACCTGCTGCAGATCTTCACCAAGCCGGTCCAGGACCGTCCGACGGTGTTCTTCGAGATGATCGAGCGGCACGGGTCGATGGGCTTCGGCAAGGGCAACTTCAAGGCGCTCTTCGAAGCGATCGAGCGCGAGCAGGCCAAGCGGGGCAACCTCTGACACCCCCGGACACCGCCCGCCCGGTACGGGGTGCCGGGCGGGCGGTCGGGCGCCCGCCGGGCACGCGCGGCACGACGGCGCCGGACGCCCCCCGGGAGCGGGCACCGTCCCCAGGGACGCCCACCGGCACCGGCGCTCGGCGCGGCCCCGGGGCGTCACCGTCCCGCGGGCCCGCCCTCCGGCGGCTCGCCCAGCGAGGCCAGCGCCCGGCGGGCCTCCGGGGCCAGCAGGGGCGAGAAGGCCGGGTTGATCCGCAGCGCCTCGGCGATGTGCCGCCGGGCCGGGCCCCACCGGCCCAGCTCCTGCTCGATCCGGCCCCGGTGGTACGCGAACAGCGCGCTGCGCAGGCCCTGTTCCGTGGCTCGCCGGGCGTACGGCAGCGCGTCCTCCGCCCGCCCCGCCCGGTACAGCGCCCAGCCGAGCGCGTCGGCGACGTGCACCGACCGGTGCCCCTTCGCCCACTCGGCGCGCAGCCGCCCGACCGCCGCGTCCGGGTCGCCGTGGTCCGCCTCGTAGCGGGCCAGCACCAGGGCGCCGTTCACGCCGTGCGTCCCCGCATCCATGGCGCGTACGCGCAGCACCTCGTACTGCGTGCGCGCGTCCTCGTCGAGGCCCAGCGACTCGTACAGCTCGCCCGCCTCCAGGGAGTACTGCGGCAGCGGCAGCGCCTTCAGAGCGGCCCCGTAGTCCCGCACCGCCTCGTCCGTGCGGCCGAGCGCCGCCAGCGCCCGCGCCCGCCCGGCCAGCGCCGGCGCGTGGCCCGGTACGAGCCGCAGCGCCGGCGCGTAGGAGGCGACGGCCTCCGCGGGCTCGCCACGCTCCCACGCCAGGTCGCCGAGCCGCACCAGGCACGCGGCCTTCTCCGCCGGGGTGGCGGCCAGCGCGACCGCGTCGTACGCCAGGGCCGACGCGTCCTCGCGCCAGCCCCGGTCCCGGTACACCATCGAGGCGCGTGACAGCGCGGGCGCCCCGCCGCGCAGCGCGCGCAGCCGCTCCATGGCCCGCCCGGCGGACACGTGGTCGCCGAGCCCGTTGTAGGCGTCGATCAGCACCGGGTACGCCTGCCAGCGGCGCGGCGAGGACTTCCGTACCGCCTCGCCCCACTTCCGGGCGGCCCGGAAGTCGCCGCGCGCGTTCGCCAGCGCGCCCATGCCGAGCTGCGCGTCGACGTTCCCCCGGCCGGCCGGCCAGGCGGCCAGGGACCGCTTCAGCGCCTTCTCGGCCCGTACGTACGAGGCGGTGTCGCCGCTGCGCGCGCCACGCTCCACGTACGCGGCGCCCAGCACCGCCCACGACGCGTCGTCGCCCGGGTGGGCCCGCAGCCACTTCTCGCGGTCGCCGATCAGCGCGGCCAGCTCCGGCAGGGACGCCTGGGCGCCCGCGCGCGCCGCCGCCACGGCCCGGGCTACGGGGCCGGGGGCGGGAGCGGGCGCGTCCGCGCCGAGGCCGGCCGGTACGAACAGGACGGCCGCTCCGGCCAGCACCGCGCCCGCGCCGGCGCCCAGGACGATCTGTGGGACCCGTTCCGTCTTCATGCCGTCACTGTGCGGCACACGGCGCGTCCGTACGACGAGCCACCCGGCGCACCGCGAGCCGATCCCCCGGTGGGTTCACACCGATGGCCCCGGATGCCAGGCTGGGATCATGGACGACCTGCTGACCCGCCTCCGGGCCGGCCTCCCGCCGGAGGCCCTGCTCACCGATCCGGACGTCACCGCCTCCTACGCCCACGACATGGCGAGCTTCTGCGACGCGGGCACACCCGCCGTCGTCGTCCTGCCGAGCACCGTCGAGCAGGTCCAGCACGTCATGCGCACGGCGACCGCGCTGCGCGTGCCGGTCGTCCCGCAGGGCGCGAGGACGGGCCTGTCGGGCGCGGCGAACGCCTCCGACGGCGCCATCGTGCTGTCCCTCGTCAGGATGGACCGGATCCTGGAGATCAACCCGGTCGACCGGATCGCGGTCGTCGAGCCGGGTGTGGTCAACGCCGCCCTGTCCCGCGCGGTCGACGAGCAGGGCCTGTACTACCCGCCGGACCCCTCCAGCTGGGAGATGTGCACGATCGGCGGCAACATCGGCACCGCGTCCGGCGGCCTGTGCTGCGTCAAGTACGGGGTGACGGCGGAGTACGTCCTCGGCCTGGACGTCGTCCTCGCCGACGGCCGCCTGCTGTCCACCGGCCGCCGCACCGCCAAGGGCGTCGCCGGGTACGACCTGACGCGGCTGTTCGTCGGCTCCGAGGGCACCCTCGGCGTCGTCGTACGGGCCGTTCTGGCGCTGCGCCCGCGCCCTCCGCGACAGCTGGTGCTGGCGGCGGAGTTCCCGTCCGCCGCGGCGGCGTGCGAGGCGGTGTGCGCGGTGATGGAGCGCGGCCACACCCCGTCGCTCCTCGAACTCATGGACCGGACGACCGTGCGGGCGGTCAACCGGCTCGGGCGGATGGGCCTGCCCGAGTCGACCGAGGCCCTGCTGCTCGCCGCGTTCGACACCCCCGACCCCGCGGCCGACCTGGCCGCGGTGGGCGAGCTGTGCACGGCCGCGGGGGCCACCCAGGTGGTGCCGGCCGAGGACGCGGCCGAGTCGGAGATGCTGCTGAAGGCCCGGCGGATGTCGCTGACCGCCCTGGAGGCCGTCAAGTCCGCGACGATGATCGACGACGTGTGCGTCCCGCGCTCCCGGCTCGCGGCGATGCTCGACGGGACGGCCGCCATCGCGGCGAAGTACGACCTGACCATCGGCGTCTGCGCGCACGCGGGTGACGGCAACACCCACCCCGTCGTCTGCTTCGACCACACCGACCCCGGCGAATCCCGGCGTGCCCGCGAGTCGTTCGACGAGATCATGGCGCTCGGGCTGGAGCTCGGCGGCACCATCACGGGCGAACACGGCGTCGGCGTACTGAAGAAGGAGTGGCTGGCCCGTGAACTGGGGCCGGTGGGACTGGAATTGCAGCGGGACATCAAGCGGGCCTTCGACCCCCTCGGCATCCTCAACCCCGGCAAACTCTTCTAGATACCTGAGCCCTGCGGCCTAGGCCTCATGCCCGATGGTCCGGGCGCGCCCGTCCGCCTAGCGTGAGGGAACCGACGAAGGAGGAGCCGTGCCCGCACGCCTTGACCACACCATCGTCCGCAGCCGCGACCGGTTCGCCGCCGCCCGCTTCCTGACCGAACTGATCGACGCGCCCGACCCCAAGCCCTTCGGCGCCTTCGCGAGCGTCCCGCTGGAGGGCGGTGTCACCCTCGACTACATCGACGACGACGCGCCCGGGATCGTCCCGCAGCACCTCGCCTTCCTCGTGCCGGAGGACGAGTTCGACGCGATCTTCGCCCGGATCCAGGAGCGCGGGCTGCGGTACTGGGCGGACCCGCACCACCACGAGCCGCAGCGGATCAACCACCACCACGGCGGTCGCGGTGTCTACATCGACGACCCGGACGGCCACTCGATCGAATTCATCACGCACACGTACGTGACGGACTGACCGGACCGTCACGCGAGCAGTTCGGCCAGCCCGTCGTCCAGGCCGAGCTGCTCCGGCTCCGCGCCGGGCGGCACCATGCGCAGGGTGAGCTCCAGCCACGCCGACACCTGATCGGCCGGCGCCTCCAGCAGCGCCTCGCCGTCCGGCGAGGACAGCGCCAGCAGCACCACGGGCCGCTCGTCGAGCGTCGTCGGCCAGATCCGTACGTCACCGTGGCCGCAGGGCCGGAAGACCCCTTCGACCAGCAACTCGCGCGCGAAGGTCCAGTGCACGGGGTGCCCGGAGCCGACGTGGAAGACGATGTGCACGGCGTACGGATCGTCCGTGCGGTAGAGCAGCCGGGCGGGGACGGGGACGCTGCGCTCGGGCGACAGCACCAGGGCGAGTTCCAGGTCGCGTTCGACGACGGTGTGCTGCATGGGACGGTTCCCTTCTCTCCGGTCGGGCCCCTGGGCGGGCCACACCGGTGAGAGGCGCTTCCGGGCCCGTCATTACGCGACTTCCGGCAGCGAATTCCGCCCGCTTTCCCGTAACACAGGTGTGACCGGTACGTGGTCGTTGTGGGCGGACCGGTTCGGGGGCGCCCGGCGGTCTGGTAGATGTGGTGCCTTGAATTGAGGCCTCGAGGAGATACGGGACCACGGTGATGAGCGCCCCAACCCCGGCAACCGGCGACGGCAGCCCCACGCCCGGCTACTACCCCGACCCGTCCATTCCGGGATACATCCGGTTCTGGAACGGTGCCGCGTGGGTGCCGGGGACGAGCCGCCCCGCGCCCAAGGACGGCGAGGCGACGCCGCAGGCCCCGGTGGCGTCCGTCCCCGCTCCGGCGCCGACGCCGTCGGTGGAGGAGACCGGGCCGGTCTTCTTCGACGAGGAGGAACCGGGCCCCGACGGCTGTCCGGAGCCCGAGCCCGAGCCCGCGTCCGTCTGGCAGGCGGACGCCTCCCGCCAGACCGGGTTCGGCGGTGACCGCGACCACCGGGTCTCCTGGGGGGCCGAGGCCGGCCAGGACCCGCGCCGCCCGGCCGCCGACCCGACCGGCGGCGCGCTGCCCGGCGTCCGCAACGTGGAGCCGGAGCCCGCGCAGGCGGCCCCGGAGGGCACGGTCACCATCCGCGCGGTCGGGTCTCGCCCGCAGCCCCGTCCTGAGGGGCCCGCCGACGGCACCATGACCATCCGGGCCCTCGCCCCCGGCGTGCCGCGCACCCCGCCGGCCCCCGCGCGGCCGCAGCAACCCCAGCCGCTGCCGCAGCCCCTGCCGGCCGCCCAGGCCCCGCAGCCGGCGCCCGCAGCCCCGCAGCCGGCGTCCGCAGCCCCGCAGCCGGCGCCCGCCGCGGGCCCCTTGCCCGCCCCGGCTCCCGCCCCCGCCCCGGCTGCCACCCCCGCCGCTCCCGTCACCGACGGCCCGGGCGGCGGTGCCGCGTCCTGGGCGCAGCAGGTGCACCAGCTGGCCCGGCCGGAGGCACAGGCGCCGGCCCAGGCACAGCCCCAGCCGCACTCCCAGCAGCCCGTCCTGCCGTGGAAGCCGCCGGTCGAGGACCCGTTCCTGGCGGCCGCGCAGGCCCAGGCCGCCGCCCGCCCGGCCGCGCTCGGCAGGCGGTTCGCGGCCCGGCTGATCGACACCCTGGTCCTCGGGGCGGCCGTCGGGGCCGTCGCCGTCCCGTTCGTCTCCAAGGCGCTCGACCACATCGACGGCAAGATCCAGCAGGCCAAGCAGTCGGGCGAGACGGTCACCGTCTGGCTCGTGGACGGCACCACCTCCACGTACTTCGGCATCGCCCTCGCCGCGCTGCTGGTGCTGGGCGTGCTGTACGAGGCGCTGCCGACCGCCAAGTGGGGCCGTACGTTCGGCAAGAAGCTGCTGGGCCTGGACGTGCGGGACATCGAGTCGCACGAGCCTCCGCCGTTCGGTGCCGCGCTGCGCCGCTGGCTGGTCTACGGGGTGCTGGGCATCCTGGTGGTCGGCGTGGTCAACGTCCTGTGGTGCCTGTTCGACCGTCCCTGGCGCCAGTGCTGGCACGACAAGGCCGCCCACACGTTCGTCGCCGGGAGGTAGCGGGTAGCCCGAACGGCCGGTGATCGTTTGCGGGGGCCCGCCGGCCGGGATGCACTGCCCATATGAGCAACGAACCGCCGGCGCCCGGTGAGCAGCCCCCCGAGGACGACCCGTTCCGCAAGAAGCCGCAGGACGACGGCTCCCAGCCGCCGTCCGCGCCGCCGCCCCAGGGCGGTGGCGGTCCCTACGGCGGACAGGGGCCGTACGGCGGCGGAGGGCCGTACGACGGCGGCCCCGGCGGGGGTCCCTACGGCGGGGGTCCCGGCGGCGGGCCGTACGGCGGTGGGCCCTACGGCTACGGCGGGGCCGACCCGCTCGCGGGGATGCCGCCGCTGGCCGACTCGGGCCGGCGTGTGCTGGCCCGGCTCATCGACTGGGTCATCATCGTGGTGCCCCTGGCACTCATCGGCATTCCGTTCGACATCTACGCCAGGGTGTCCGACCGGACCGACGTGGCGGACGTGTGGCAGACCAACGACGGCGGGCAGTGGGTCTTCCAGCTCATCACGATCGTGGCGTACGTCGCCTACGACACCCTCATGACCACCAAGCGGCAAGGCCAGACGATCGGCAAGCGGCTGCTGGGCATGCGGGTGGCGATGCTCAACGACGGCAGCGTGCCGAACACCAACGCCGCGCTGACCCGGGCGGTCGTGCTGTGGCTGCCCGCGCTGATCTGCTGCGCCTGTCTGTGGCCACTGCTGCTGCTCATCCTCATCCTGGTCGACAAGCCGTACAAGCAGGGCCTGCACGACAAGGCGGCCAAGACCGTCGTCGTGTCAACGACGCAGTGAGTGCTCCCTGCGCTCGGCCGGGACCGGCGGCCGGGTCGCCGGGTCGTACGCCGCGCGCCGTGCGGCGGGCGCCGGCAGGGTCATCGCGACCAGGAGGCCGAGCGCGAGCGCGGCCGCCCCGATCAGTGCGACACCCAGTCCGGTGGTGGTGCGGGACAGCAGCAGCATGGCGACGGTCGCGAAGACGACGGTGGCCGAACCGTAGGCGAGCTGTGCGGCGGTCGGACGCGGCATGGCGGGTTCCGTCCTCGAAGCTGGAGCACCGGATGGGGATCACGCAACTCGGTCGCACTGACTTTTGACTCTACGACGGTGGATGCCCGAGAGGAACCGGTAGTAAGCGTGACCTAACCCACGGTACCGGGGCGTGGGGGGCGCACAGCATCACGGCCTATGCCATATGGCCTGAAGTCGGCGCCCGTTGACGCGATACGCAGGGGAGGCCCGTATCAAGTGACGTACATCAGAGCCGTGTTGAGCGCCCTGGCCGTACTCGCCACCCTGGCCACGACCGCCACCGCTGCCACGACCACCGCATCGGCGGCCCCCTCCACCACCGCGCCCGTGCACGACGACGCCGCGCACGGCACCGCCGAGGGGAAGCACGACGGGCACGTCATCGACGGACCCTTCAGCGCCCGGCAGCGCCAGCAGCGGCAGGTGGCGCTGGAGCGGGTGCTGAGCGGGCGGGCGAAGGTCGAGCGGCGCGGCGGCTCCAAGGTCGTGAAGCTCGGCGACCGCAAGTTCGTGGAACTGGGGCGGGAACGCACGGACAAGATCTTCACGATCCTGGTGGAGTTCGGTGACAAGGTCGACGACTCCACGATGTACGACCCGGACGGGCCGGGCGGCCCGAGGCCGCCGGTCGTCAAGTACGGCGGCACGCCGGGGCCGCTGCACAACCGGATCCCCGAGCCGGACCGCGGAAGCGACAACTCGACCGACTGGCGCGCCGACTACGACCGCGAGCACTACCGGCGGCTGTACTTCGGTGGGGGCGACGGGGTGGAGTCGCTGAAGACGTACTACGAGAAGACCTCCTCCGGCCGCTATTCGGTGGAGGGCGAGGTCTCGGACTGGGTGCGGGTCGAGTACAACGAGGCCCGGTACGGCTCGAACTACTGCGGCGGCAACAACTGCCCGAACGTCGAGGACCTGGTCTCCGACGGGGTGGCCGCCTGGGTCGCCGACCAGAGGGCCAGGGGCAGGACGGCCGACCGGATCAGGGAGCAGGTGGCGCGGTTCGACGAGTGGGACCGCACGGACCACGACAACGACGGGAACTTCAACGAGCCGGACGGCTACATCGACCACTTCCAGATCGTGCACGCGGGCGTGGACGGCTCCGCGGGCGGCGGCGCCCAGGGGCCGGACGCGCTGTGGGCGCACCGGGGGTACGCGTACAGCAGGGACGACGGGGACACCGGACCGGCCGGGTTCAAGGCGGGGGGTGTGGCCATCGGCGACACCGGCGTCTGGGTGGGCGACTACACGATGCAGCCGGAGAACGGCGGGCTGGGGGTCTTCGCCCACGAGTACGCCCACGACCTGGGCCTGCCGGACCTGTACGACACCAACAACGTGGCGGGCGTCGAGAACTCGGTCGGCTTCTGGTCGCTGATGTCGTCCGGTTCGTGGCTCGGCAGGGGCGAGGAGGCGATCGGTGACCTGCCGGGCGACATGACGGCGTGGGACAAGCTCCAGCTGGGCTGGCTCAACTACGAGAAGGGCAGGGCGGCGACGGAGTCCAGGCACACGCTGGGCGTCTCGGCGTACAACACCGAGCTGCCGCAGGCCCTGGTCGTCGAGCTGCCGGAGAAGTCGGTGACCACGCCGGTGGTGAAGCCGGCCGGGGGAGCGGGGCAGTGGTGGAGCGACCACGGCGACAGCCTGTCGCACACGCTGTCCCGGACGGTGGACCTCACCGGCAGGAGCAGGGCCGAGCTGACGCTCGACGGCTGGTGGGACATCGAGAAGGACTACGACTACCTGTACACGCAGGTATCCACGGACGGCGGGGAGAGCTGGAAGGCGGTCGACGGCACGGCGGACGGCGAGGCGATCACCAGGGACGGCGGCGACAAGCCGGCCCTCACCGGGGTGTCGGAGACGCACCGGAAGCTGGTCTATCCCCTGGACGCGTACGCGGGGAAGCGGATCGTCCTGCGGTTCCGCTACAAGACGGACGGCGGTGTGGCCGGCAAGGGCTTCACGGCGGACAACATCGCGGTGCGGGCCGACGGTGTCACGGTGTTCGCGGACGACGCCGAGGCGCGGACCGGTGCCGGCTGGACGGCGCGTGGGTTCGCGCGGGTGGGTGAGGCGGTCACCGGTGACTACCCCCAGTACTACATCGCGGAGAACCGGCAGTACGTCTCGTACGACAGGACGCTGGAGACGGGCCCGTACCACTTCGGCTTCCCGAAGCCCCGGGACAGCTGGGTGGAGCACTACGCCTACCGGCCGGGTCTGATGATCTGGCAGTGGGACACCTCACAGCGCGACAACAACGTCACCGACCACCCGGGCCAGGGGCTGCTGCTGCCGGTGGACGCCCACCCCCGGCCCATGACGTGGGCGGACGGCACGCTGATGTCCAACAAGATCACTCCCTACGACGCGGCGTTCAGCCGGTACCCGGTGCCCGGATTCACCCTCCATAAAAGGGGTGTTCCTCAGCAGATCGGCCCGCATCCGGGTAATCCCGCCTTCGATGACCACAAGGGCGTGTACTGGTACGACGAGAACCAGTTCGGCGGGGTGCGGACCATGGACACCAATACCCGGATCACCATCGCGGACCAGCCGCCGAACGGCTCGTCGGTCACCGTGGAAGTGGGCCCGTCGGCCGGGTGACCAGGCGGTTTCCCGCCGGCTGGGGGCCGGGGCCGCTGTTCGCATTGCGGATCCGGTTGTTCACATAGAGCACTTGGCCTGTCCAAGTCAAGGTCTGTCTTTTCGCGTCATTCTCCGGTCGAATGTCGTCACTTGTGGCGCGACACCGCACGCGGATACGACATCAACCCCCCATCCGCGGTTCGCGGGCGCGGGGAGGACAAGATCAAGTGACCAGCAGACGACGGGCTTTCAGGGCCTCCGCGGTGATCGTGGCGCTGGCCGCCACCGCCGCGACGGCCTCGGCCTTCACGACGGCTCAGGCCGACAACCGCCCCACCAACGGCATCGAGCGCCATGACCCGGCACCGGGCGCGCACGACGCGCACGGTGCCCCCGGGCACGACCACGCCGCCAAGGTCGACCACGACCTCGACGGACCGTTCAGCAAGCAGCAGGCCCAGGCGCGCGAAGCGGCGCTGGAGCAGGTGCTGGCCGGCGACCTCAAGGTGGAGCGCAGGGGTGCCTCCAAGGTCGTCAAGCTCGACGACAAGAAGTACGTCGAGCTGGGCCGCGAGAAGACCGACAAGATCTTCACGATCCTCGTCGAGTTCGGCGACAAGGTCGACAACACCACGCTCGTCGACCGCGCGGACGACGGTGACGACACCACGCTCAAGCCGAAGTTCGGCGGCACGCCCGGTCCGCTGCACAACGCGATAGCCGAGCCGGACCGTTCGAAGGACAACTCGACGGCCTGGCAGAAGGACTACAACCAGCAGCACTTCCAGGACCTGTACTTCGGCACCGGCAAGGACAAGAAGACCGGTCAGCAGAAGCAGTCCCTGAAGACCTACTACGAGAAGACCTCCTCCGGCCGCTACTCGGTCGACGGCGCGGTCTCCGACTGGGTCAAGGTCGAGTACAACGAGGCCCGCTACGGCTCCAACTACTGCGGCAGCAGCAACTGCGCCAACGTGTGGGACGCCGTCCGCGACGGCGTGACCGCGTGGACCGCGCAGCAGAAGGCGGCCGGCAAGACCGACGCCGAGATCAAGGCGCAGCTGGCCCAGTACGACCAGTGGGACCGCTACGACTTCGACGCCGACGGCAACTTCAACGAGGCCGACGGCTACATCGACCACTTCCAGATCGTCCACGCCGGTGAGGACGAGTCCGCGGGCGGCGGCGCCCAGGGCAGCGACGCGCTGTGGGCCCACCGCTGGTACGCGTACGGCACCGACGCCGGCAAGACCGGCCCGGCGCAGAACAAGGCCGGCGGTACGCAGATCGGCGACACCGGCATCTGGGTCGGCGACTACACGATGCAGCCGGAGA
Organism: Streptomyces sp. NPDC045701; assembly: GCF_056432045.1. NCBI lineage: Bacteria > Bacillati > Actinomycetota > Actinomycetes > Kitasatosporales > Streptomycetaceae > Streptomyces > Streptomyces sp. NPDC045701. The sequence continues at coordinate 119,488 of NZ_JBWKJV010000016.1, forward strand.
ACGGCGGCCTCGGCGTCTTCGCCCACGAGTACGGCCACGACCTGGGCCTGCCGGACCTGTACGACACCTCCGGCCGGGCCGGCGCGGAGAACTCGACCGGCTTCTGGTCCCTGATGTCGTCCGGCTCCTGGCTGGGCACGGGCAAGAACGAGATCGGCGACCTGCCGGGCGACATGACCGCCTGGGACAAGCTCCAGCTGGGCTGGCTCAACTACGAGAAGGCCAAGGCGGCGACCAAGTCCAAGCACACGCTGGGCGTCGCGGAGTACAACACCAAGAACCCCCAGGCGCTCGTCGTCGAGCTGCCGAAGAAGAAGGTCTCCACCGCGGTCGTGAAGCCCTCCGAGGGCTCCAGGCAGTGGTGGAGCGACATGGGTGACGACCTCAAGAACACCCTCACCCGGTCCGTCGACCTCACCGGCAAGTCCAAGGCCGAGCTGACGCTCGACGGCTGGTGGGACATCGAGAAGGACTACGACTACCTCTACACCGAGGTGTCGACCGACGGCGGCAAGCAGTGGACCGCGCTGGCGGGCACGGCCAACGGCAAGGCCATCCCGGTCGACGCCAGTGGCGCCCCGTCCCTGACGGACGTCTCCGGCGGCCACCAGAAGCTGGTGTACCCGCTGGACGCGTACGCCGGCAAGAAGTTCGACCTCCGCTTCCGCTACCAGACGGACGGCGGCGCGGGCGGCAAGGGCTTCACGGCCGACGCCATCACCCTCACGGCGGACGGCGCGGCCGTCTTCTCCGACAACGCCGAGGGCGACGACAACGGCTGGACCGCCAAGGGCTTCTCGCGGATCGGTGAGTCCTTCACCAACGAGTACGAGCAGTACTACATCGCCGAGAACCGCCAGTACGTCTCGTACGACAAGACCCTCAAGGTCGGCCCGTACAACTTCGGCTTCGCGGCCCCGATGGACTCCTGGGTGGAGCACTACCCGTACCAGACCGGTCTGCTGGTCTGGCAGTGGGACACCTCCCAGAAGGACAACAACACCGCCGTCCACCCGGGCCAGGGCCTGATCCTGCCGGTCGACGCGCACGCCACCCCGACGAAGTGGGCCGACGGCACGCTGATGCGCAACCGCATCCAGGCCTACGACTCGCCGTTCAGCCTCTACCGGACGACCGGGCTCACCCTGCACAAGGCGGGTGTCGAGGCGAAGGTCCCGTCGCTGCGCGGTGTCTCCGCCTTCGACGACCGCAAGGGCGTCTACTGGTACGAGTCGAACCCGCGTGCGGGCGTCAAGGTAACTGACACCAACACCAAGATCGCCATCGTCAAGCAGCCGACCAACGGCCAGACGATCACGGTCCAGGTCGGCCCGTCGGCGAAGTAGTACGCATCGTCGCAGGTCAAAGCATGATCGGCCGTCGCCCACTAGCGGGCGGCGGCCGATTCTGTTTAGGTGCGTGGTGACCCGTTCTTATTGACACACCATCTCACGGGGGAGTGGTCCAGCATGCCCGGCGGAGGTTTCACCAAGCTGCCCGGAGGCAAGGTCGTGGTCGCGCTCAGCCTGCCCAACCCGGTCGGTGACGGGTCCACGGTCCGCGTCCTGGTCCACGCCGCGAACCGCGCCCGCGCCCTGACCCGGCTGCGTAACCTCGGGCTGCGGGCGGTCTACCTGCGGGGGAACACCCACCCGCCCACGCCGGACGAGATCACCGCGGTGCTGCACCACCCGGACGGCCTGCTCTGGCGCACGGTCCCGGAGGCCCGCACCGAGCTGTGGCACCCCATCCGCGCCCTGCTCCCCCGGTCCCGTCCCTGGGGCGCCCCGACCACCCCCTGACCCCACCAGCGGGCCGGGGCCCCGCCACGACCCCCGGCGGGCAAGCACCCGCCCACCGGCCGGGGCGCGGCCGTGGAGCCGACCCGGTCAGACGACCGGCTTGCCGGTCAGCTCGACGCCCGCCGCGCGCAGCTCGCTCAGGGCCCGCTCCGTGGTGTGCTCCGCGACGCCGGCCGTGAGGTCGAGCAGCACCTGGGTGCGAAAGCCCTCGCGGGCCGCGTCGAGCGCGGTGGCGCGCACGCAGTGGTCGGTGGCGATGCCCACCACGTCGACCTCCGTGACCCCCCGCTCCCGGAGCCAGTCGGCCAGCCGGACGTCGTTCTCGTCGGTGCCCTCGAAGCCGCTGTACGCCGCCGCGTACGCCCCCTTGTCGAAGACCGCGTCGATCGCGCCGGACGCGACCGCCGGCGCGAAGTTCGGGTGGAAGCCCACCCCCTCCGTACCGGCCACGCAGTGCCTCGGCCAGGAGTCGGCGTAGTCGGGCCGCTCGGAGAAGTGGCCGCCCGGGTCGACGTGGTGGTCGCGGGTGGCCACCACGTGCTGGTACACGGCCCCGGCGGCCTCGCCGACCAGGTCCGTGATGGCGGCGGCGACGTCCGCGCCCCCCGCCACCGCGAGGCTGCCGCCTTCGCAGAAGTCGTTCTGTACGTCGACGACGATCAGTGCGCGGTGCATGGCGGTTGTCCTTCGGTGGTGGGGGAGCGGTCGGTCGGGCGTTCGAGCGTGGTTCCGGGGATGGGAACGAGCCTAGAGAGTCCCCCGGCCCGGCGGGAGGGGGCGTCCGGCGCCGCCGTTCCCGCCGCAGCGGGGTGTCAGACGTACTCCGTGGGGATGACGGCCTCGCCCCGGGACAGCTGGATCGCCGACATCGGCAGCCCCGCCAGCGCCGCCATGTGCCGCTCCCGGGCCGCGTCCAGCGGCTCGCGCGCCACCACGTCGCCGCCCTTGACCAGCTCGACCAGCAGCTGCCGGTCCACGAGCCCGGCCGGCACCGGCCCGGTGCCGACGACCTCCGCCTCGGCCACCCCGTCCGCGTCGGCCCGCCGCGCCGCCCACTTGCGGCCACCCACGGACGCCTTGCCGCCCAGCGACTTCTTGGCCACCGACCGCAGCGGCGCCCCGGGGTCGGCCGACTCGGCCCGGGCGACGAGCTTGTAGACCATCGAGCACGTGGGGTGCCCGCTGCCGGTCACCAGCTGCGTCCCGACGCCGTACGCGTCCACCGGAGCGGCCGCCAGCGAGGCGATCGCGTACTCGTCCAGGTCCGACGTCACGACGATCTTCGTGTCGCGCGCGCCCAGCTCGTCCAGCTGCTGGCGGACCCGGTGCGCGACCAGCAGCAGGTCGCCGGAGTCGATGCGCACGGCGCCCAGCTCCGTGCCGGCGACCTCGACGGCGGTACGCACCGCCTCTGCCACGTCGTAGGTGTCGACGAGCAGCGTCGTACCGCGGCCCAGCGACTCCACCTGCGCCCGGAAGGCGTCCCGCTCGGTGTCGTGGAGGAGGGTGAACGCGTGCGCGGAGGTGCCGACCGTCGGGATGCCGTAGCGGAAGCCGGCCGCCAGGTCGGAGGTGGAGGAGAAACCGCCCACGTACGCGGCGCGGGCCGCGGCGACGGCGGACAGCTCGTGGGTGCGCCGGGCGCCCATCTCGATCAGGCGCCGGTCGCCGGCCGCGGCGGACATCCGGGAGGCGGCGGCGGCGATCGCCGAGTCGTGGTTGAGGATCGACAGGATGACGGTCTCCAGCAGCACGCACTCGGCGAAGGTGCCCTCGACCCGCAGGATCGGCGAGCCGGGGAAGTACACCTCACCCTCGGGGTAGCCCCAGATGTCGCCGCCGAAGCGGTAGTCCGCGAGCCACTCCAGCGTCGGCTCGTCGACGATTCCGCGCTCGCGCAGGAAGCCGAGGACGTCCGCGTCGAAGCGGAAGTTCTCCACGGCGTCCAGGACGCGGCCGGTGCCGGCGACCACCCCGTAGCGCCGCCCCTCGGGCAGCCGCCGGGTGAACACCTCGAAGACCGACCGCCGGTCGGCCGTGCCGCCCCGCAGGGCCGCCCGCAGCATCGTCAGCTCGTACTGATCGGTGAAGAGCGCGGTGGACGGCACGTCCACCGGCAGCCCGAGATCCCCAGCATTCATACGATGATGCTACCCCGAATACTCGTCACTTTGACGATTTCTCCGACCCGTTTGTGCGACAGCCCACCCTCAGTGGCAGCATTGGCTGAGTGAGTGTTGCTCCCGTAGAGATCGAACGCACCGAAGCGGCCGAAGAGGGTTTCGCCGTCACCGAACCCGACGTGCCCTGGGTGACGATCGTCCACAACGACCCGGTCAACCTCATGAGCTACGTCACCTACGTCTTCCAGGCGTACTTCGGCTACTCCAAGGACAAGGCGCACAAACTGATGCTGGACGTGCACCACAAGGGCCGGGCCGTGGTCTCCAGTGGCACCCGCGAGGAGATGGAGCGGGACGTGCAGGCCATGCACGGCTACGGGCTGTGGGCGACGCTCTCCCAGGACCGCGGCTGATGAGCGGGCACTTCGAGGCGCTGCCCGGCGGCGGCGCGGCCGTCCCGCTCGACGAGGTCGAGATCTCCATCCTCCGCTCCCTGGCCGTCCAGCTCCTGGAGCTGATCGGCCCCGGCGACGTACCGCCCAAGGGCGAGGACCCGCTGGCCGAACTCTTCCGCGAGGGCCCCAGCGAGCCGCCCTCCGACCCGGCGCTGGCCCGCCTGTTCCCCGACGCGTACGGGGACGGCGACGACGAGCTGCGCGCCGCCTCCGCCGAGTTCCGCCGCTACACGGAGAACGACCTGCGCGCCCGCAAGCGCGAGGACGCCCTCGCCGTCGTACGGAGCCTGGACGCCCTCGACGTGGCGGGCGAGGGCGGCGCCGTCCTGCAGCTGGCGGCCGACGAGGCCCGGCACTGGCTCGGCGCGCTCAACGACCTGCGGCTGACCATCGGCACCCGGCTTGAGGTCAGGGACGACGACGAGAGCGAGGCGCTGTACCGGCTGCCGGACTCCGACCCGCGCAAGCCGATGGTCATGGCGTACCTCTGGCTGGGCGCGCTCCAGGAGACGCTCGTCGAGACCCTCATGTGACCTCCGTTCGCTCAGCGGACGCTCAAATCCGCATAACGATCGGATCACCCGGCCGCCCTTCCTTGCGGCGGTAAGCGTTGTTTGTCTGCTTTTCTTTGTGCCGTGCGTCACTTCCGCACGTCTCGATCACTGTTGCGATCGTGATAAACCTTCTCGAATCGCCCGGGGACGCCACCCCTGTCTCCCGGGTGCGCTCAAGCCGGCGGACCGCCGGCGGCACTCCATCCATATCCGGGGGGATCAGGACCTGATCCGCGGTCATACGCAGTCCGACTGCGAACGACGCGGATCGGCGTGGAGAAAGGCGCACAACCATGACCTCAGTGCAGGTCGACGAGCAGCACGACGGCAGTGGGGCCGCGGGGGCCGCATCCGGTTCGGGTGAGGGCTATCAGCGGGGCCTCGGAGCCCGTCAGATCCAGATGATCGCGATCGGCGGAGCCATCGGCACCGGGCTCTTCCTCGGCGCCGGCAAGGCCATCGCCAAGGCCGGACCGAGCCTCATCCTGGCGTACGCCATCGCCGGTCTCGTCATCTTCTTCATCATGCGGGCGCTGGGCGAGCTGCTCATGTACCGCCCCGTCTCGGGTTCCTTCTCCGAGTACGCCCGCGAGTTCATCGGCCCCTTCGCGGGCTTCGTCACCGGCTGGACGTACTGGCTCTTCTGGGTCGTCACCGGCATCACCGAGGTCACCGCGGCCGCCACGTACATGACGTACTGGTGGAACATCCCCCAGTGGGTGTCCGCCCTGGTCTTCACGGTCATCCTCTACGGCGCGAACCTCATCTCCGTGAAGCTCTTCGGCGAGCTGGAGTTCTGGTTCTCGATGATCAAGGTCACCGCCATCATCGGCATGATCCTGATCTGCGCCGGCATCCTCACCATCGGCTTCTCCGACGCCGCCGACACCGCGTCCATGACGATGCTCTGGTCCGAGGGCGGCTTCTTCCCCAAGGGCGTCGGCGGCACGCTGATGACCCTCCAGATCGTGATGTTCGCCTTCCTCGCGGTCGAGCTGGTCGGCGTCACCGCCGGCGAGTCCAAGGACCCGAAGGTCACCCTGCCCAAGGCCATCAACACCGTCCCGTGGCGCATCGCGGTCTTCTACGTCGGCGCGCTGATCATGATCCTGTCGGTCGTGCCGTGGACGCACTTCCAGCCGGGCGTCTCACCGTTCGTCGCCGCGTTCGAGGAGATGGGCCTCGGCATCGGCGCCGCGATCGTGAACTTCGTGGTGCTCACCGCCGCCCTCTCCTCCTGCAACTCGGGCATGTACTCCACCGGCCGCATGCTGCGCGACCTCGCGCTCAACGGCCAGGGCCCGCGGGTCTTCACCAAGCTGACGAAGTCCGGCACCCCGCTGATCGGCACCACCGTCTCCGCGGCGCTGATGCTCGTCGGCGTGTGGATCAACTACGTCGCCCCCGGCAAGGCCTTCGAGTACGTCGTCTCCTTCGCGACCATCTCCGGCATGTGGGCCTGGGTCATGATCCTGGTCTCGCAGATCCGCTACCGCGCCGCCGTCAAGCGCGGCGAGGCCCCGGAGTCGGAGTTCAAGGCCCCCGGCGCGCCGTTCACCAGCTGGTTCGCGCTGCTCTTCATCGGCATGGTCATCGTGATGATGGGCATCGACGAGGGCGCGCGGGTCTCCCTGTACTGCGCCCCGCTGTGGGCCCTGCTGCTCGGCGTCTCCTACCTGGTCCTGAAGTCCCGGAACCCGGAGAACGCCGCCTTCAAGCGGTAACCGTCCAGCATGTGGGCCCGCCCGTACCATCACTCGGTACGGGCGGGCCCCTTTGCTTATCCTGATGCGCATGCTGACCATCACACGGGCTCTGTACGACCAGATCGTCGCGCACGCGCGCGAGGACCACCCGGACGAGGCCTGCGGCGTGGTCGCGGGCCCGGCCGGCTCCGGACGCCCGGAGCGCTTCATCCCCATGCTCAACGCCGCCCGCTCGCCCACGTTCTACGAGTTCGACTCGGGCGACCTGCTGAAGCTCTACCGCGAGATGGACGACCGCGACGAGGAGCCGGTCGTCATCTACCACTCGCACACCGCGACCGAGGCCTACCCGTCGCGCACCGACGTCTCGTACGCCAACGAGCCCGGCGCCCACTACGTGCTCGTCTCGACCGCGGACACCGACGACGCCGGACCGTTCCAGTTCCGCTCGTACCGCATCGTCGACGGCGAGATCACCGAGGAAGAGGTCCAGGTCGTCGAGGCGTACTGACCGCCCGTCCCGCATGCCGGTCGGAAAACGTCCACGATGCGGGATCGCACTCCGAATGGCGGAGCGGGAATCGATACGATGACCGCATGGTTCCCCTCGACGTGAGCGAACAGACGCCGGGCACCGTGCTGCTCGTGGCGCGGCTGCACGTCGACCTGTGCCGCCTCGCCAGCGCGATGTGTCCGCGCTGCGCCGCCGTTTGAGCGCCAGCACCCGGTACGACCGACGGCACCACCCGGCAGACCCGGCACCACCCCTGGCACCTGTGCGCACACCCGTCCGCGCGCGCAGGCAGCCACGGCCCGCCTTCCCGCAGACTCAGCCCTCCCGACAGGAGCCCACGCCATGGCCATCGAGGTCCGCATCCCGACCATCCTCCGCACCCACACCGGCGGCGCCAAGGCCGTCGAGGGCAGCGGAGACACCCTCGCCGACCTCTTCGCCGACCTCGAGACCCGGTACGCCGGCATCCAGGAGCGCATCGTCGAGGGCGGCGAGCTGCGCCGCTTCGTGAACGTCTACCTCAACGACGAGGACGTCCGCTTCCTGGAGGGCATCAACACCAAGCTGTCGGACGGCGACAACGTCACGATCCTCCCGGCCGTGGCCGGCGGAATGCGCTGATGCGCTACGACTCGCCCCTCGCCGCGGTCGGCAACACACCGCTCGTCCGGCTGCCGCGCCTGTCCCCCTCGGAGGACGTGCGCGTCTGGGCCAAGCTGGAGGACCGCAACCCGACCGGCTCGATCAAGGACCGCCCGGCCCTGCACATGATCGAGCAGGCCGAGAAGGACGGCCGGCTCACCCCCGGCTGCACCATCCTCGAGCCCACCAGCGGCAACACCGGCATCTCGCTCGCGATGGCGGCCAGGCTCAAGGGCTACCGCATCGTGTGCGTGCTGCCCGAGAACACCTCCCAGGAGCGGCGGGACCTGCTCGCCATGTGGGGCGCCGAGATCATCTCGTCCCCCGCGGCCGGCGGCTCCAACACGGCCGTACGGGTCGCGAAGGAGCTGTCCGCCGAGCACCCCGACTGGGTGATGCTCTACCAGTACGGCAACCCCGGCAACGCGGGCGCGCACTACGCGACGACGGGCCCGGAGATCCTGGCCGACCTGCCGTCCGTCACGCACTTCGTGGCCGGTCTCGGGACGACGGGGACGCTCATGGGCGTCGGCCGCTACCTGCGCGAGCACAAGCCGGACGTGAAGATCGTCGCCGCCGAGCCGCGGTACGACGACCTCGTGTACGGGCTGCGGAACCTCGACGAGGGCTTCGTCCCCGAGCTGTACGACGCCTCCGTCCTCACGACCCGCTTCTCGGTCGGCTCGGCGGACGCGGTGACCCGGACCAGGGAGCTGCTCCAGCAGGAGGGCATCTTCGCGGGCGTCTCCACGGGCGCGGCGCTGCACGCGGCGATCGGCGTCGGCAACAAGGCGGTCAAGGCGGGCGAGAGCGCGGACATCGTGTTCGTCGTCGCCGACGGCGGCTGGAAGTACCTGTCGACGGGCGTCTACACGGCCCCGACCACGGAAGAGGCCATCGAAGCCCTCCAGGGCCAGCTCTGGGCCTGACGCCCCGCCGCGCGGGGCGTTCGCCCCGGACACCTCGGCCCAACCCCGGTTCCGGCCGTCGTCCGGGGACCTTCCGCCGTGGGCAGGCGTCCCGCAAGGCGTGACGGGTGGGCACGACGGGCCGGGGCGGTGCCCTTGACCCGGCCCGCCCCGGGGGGCCGAGCCCCGCACCAGGGTCGCGCCGGGGAGCCGGGGGCGGAGCCCCCGTCAGGCGGAGAGGTGCCGCACGCGGTCCCAGACCAGCGGGTCGACGTGGCTCGCACGACGGCGGAAGCGGGAGAGCGGGACATCCCGCAGCTCGTCCGTCTCCAGGAAGCTCGGCCGGCCACGGGCGTCGCCCACCGCGCCGGGACGCAGCGCGATCACCCCCGGCCGCTCGTCGCGGTACCGGCTGGTGATCTTCGCGACGAGCGCCGCGTCCCCGCGTACCGCCAGGACCAGGCACGGCCGGTCCTTCGAGCCGGGACCGTCCTCGTAGGGCACGTCCGCCCACCAGATCTCACCCGGCCGTGGCCGGGCCTTCGGCGCCCGGCCCGGCCGCGCCGGCGGTCGCGTACGCCCCGCGGGCCGGCTCCCGGAGCGGCCCCCGGGCCGGCGGCGGCCGGTCGCGTCGGACACCGCCGCCACCAGCGCGATCACCACGACGGCGCCGAGCGCCGGCCACCACGACGTGTCCATGGACCGGACGCTACCCGCCCGAACCGGTGACAGCGCGGGTGAGTTCGACCACAAGGGGCCACTGCGGAGGAGCGACCCGGCGTGCCGCGCCTTACGCTCGGTAAACCGCACGACCTCCCCTGTCAGCGCCTGCCCGGCTCCCTTCCACGGAGGTTCACGCTCCATGAAGCTCACCGTCGTCGGCTGCTCGGGGTCGTTCCCGTCCGCGGAATCGGCCTGTTCGAGCTACCTCGTAGAGGCCGACGGCTTCCGGCTGCTCCTCGACATGGGCAATGGCGCCCTGGGCGAGCTGCAGCGCCACATCGGTCTGTACGACCTCGACGCGATCTTCCTCAGCCACCTGCACGCCGATCACTGCATCGACATGTGCGGCTACTTCGTCGCGCGTTACTACCGCCACGAGGGCGGCCGCTGCCCCGCCATCCCCGTCTACGCGCCGGACGGCGCCGAACAGCGCCTGACGACGGCGTACGGGGACACGCCCTCCGACAAGTCGATGAGCGAGGTGTTCGACTTCCACACGCTGACGTCCGGTTCGTTCGACATCGGTCCCTTCCGGGTGCGCACGGAGAAGGTCTGCCACCCGGTGGAGGCGTACGGCATCCGGGTCGAGCACGGCGGGAAGTCGCTCGCGTACTCGGGCGACACGGGCGTGTGCGACGAGCTGGACACGCTCGCGGTGGGTGCCGACCTGTTCCTGTGCGAGGCGTCGTTCACGTACGGCAAGGAGGACATCCCCGGCCTGCACCTGAACGGCCGTGAGGCGGGGGCGCACGCCGCCCGGGCGGGCGCGGGCCGGCTCGTTCTCACGCACATCCCGCCCTGGACCGACGGCGAGCGGAACCTGGCGGACGCGCGGGCGGTGTACGACGGCCCGTCGGAGCTGGCGCACGCGGGCGCGGTCTACGAGCTGTAGCGCGCACGGGAAGGGCCCCGGAACCATACGGTTCCGGGGCCCTTCCCGTGGGGGGCGATGCCTCACGCCTTGGTGAGGTCCTCGATCTCCTCCTCGGGCTCCCGGCCCGGGGTGGGGAGGTCGAACTTCGTGATGGCGAACCGGAAGAGCGCGTAGTAGATCGCCGCGAACACCAGGCCGATGGGCACGATCATCCAGGGCTTCGTCGCGAGGTTCCAGCCGAGGGCGTAGTCGATCAGGCCGGCGGAGAAGGTGAAGCCGGCGTGGACGCCCAGAGCCCAGGTGACGGCCATCGAGATGGCGGTCAGGACCGCGTGGATGGCGTACAGGAGCGGTGCGATGAACATGAAGGAGAACTCGATCGGCTCCGTGACGCCGGTGACGAACGAGGTCAGGGCCAGCGAGACCATCATGCCGGTCACGGCCTTGCGGCGCTCCGGCCGGGCCGAGTGCGCGATGGCGAGAGCCGCGGCCGGGAGGCCGAACATCATGATCGGGAAAAAGCCGGACATGAAGATGCCGGCGCTCGGGTCGCCCGCGAAGAAGCGGTTCAGGTCTCCGTGGACCACCTCGCCGGCGGCGTTGGTGAAGTCACCGATCTGGAACCAGGAGACGGTGTTCACGAACTGGTGCATGCCCACCGGGATCAGTGCGCGGTTGATCAGGCCGAACAGACCGGCGCCCGCCGCACCGAGACCCGTCATCCACTCGCCGAACGAGCTGATGCCGTTGCCGATCGGCTCCCAGACCAGACCGAAGACCACACCCACGAGAGTGCCGACGAAGGCCATGATGATCGGGACGAGCCGGCGGCCGTTGAAGAAGCCGAGCCAGTCGACCAGCTTGGTGCGGTGGAACTTCTGCCACAGCACCGCGGCCAGCAGGCCCATGATGATGCCGCCCAGGACACCGGGGTTGTTGTACTTCGCAGGGGTGTCCTCGCCCGCCTTGACGACCGCCTCGGCGACCGGGAAGGCCTTGAGGACATTGCTGTACACGAGGAAGCCGACCAGCGCGGCCAGGGCCGTGGAGCCGTCGGCCTTCTTGGCGAACCCGATCGCCACGCCGATGCAGAAGAGCATCGGCAGGTTGTCGAAGACGGCGCCGCCGGCGGTGGCGAAGACGGAGGCGACCTTGTCCCAGCCCAGTCCGTCCTTGCCGAACACATCCGGCTGGCCGAGACGGAGCAGCAGACCTGCCGCGGGCAGCACGGCGATCGGCAGCTGCAGACTGCGGCCGACCTTCTGCAAGCCCTGGAGCAGGCCCGAGCTCCACTTCTTGCTCGGCGCCACCGAGGCGGTGTCCGTACTCATGCTTCCTCCAGTGGGCAAGGCGCCGCCCGGGGACATGGCAAGGGGGACGGCAGCGTCTCGGAAAACGCGGCGCGACACCGCGTGGTCTACACCTTTAACTGGTGTAGACCTGTTGTAGCACGGTGAGGGTTAGATAAGGAACTTGCGATTTGATAACGGCGAGGGGACCCCGTGACCGGGGTCCCCTCGGTTCCGTCCGGCGGCCCCGCGCCGGGCGACGCGGTCGCACGCGGCCGGAGCGGCGGCTTACGGCTTGGTGACGTCCGTCTCCGTCTCCTCGGGCTCACGGCCGGGTGTCTTCAGGTCGAATTTCGTGATCGCGAAGCGGAAGACCGCGTAATAGACCACCGCGAAGGCGAGCCCGATCGGAATGATCAGCCACGGCTTCGTCGCCAGCCCCCAGTTGATCACATAATCGATCAGGCCCGCCGAGAAACTGAAGCCGTCCTTGACCCCGAACGCCCAGGTGACCGCCATGGAAACACCGGTCAGCACGGCGTGCAGGGCGTACAGCACCGGCGCGACGAACAGGAAGGAGTACTCGATCGGCTCGGTGATGCCCGTGACGAACGAGGTGAGGGCGACCGAGAGCATCAGGCCGCCGACCTCCTTGCGCCGGTGCGGCTTCGCGCAGTGCGTGATGGCGAGCGCGGCGGCCGGCAGCGCGAACATCATGATCGGGAAGAAGCCGGTGGTGAACTGCCCCGCGTTCGGGTCCCCCGCGAGGAACATGCTGATGTCGCCGTGCACCACCGTCCCGTCCGGCTTGGTGTACGAGCCGAACTGGAACCAGACGGGCACGTTCAGGAACTGGTGCAGGCCGATGACCAGCAACGCCCGGTTGGCCACCCCGAAGATTCCGGCGCCCCACGAGCCCAGCCCCACCAGCCAGTCGCTGAAGCTCTCCAGCGCGTCGCCGACCGGGGGCCACACGAACAGGCACACCACCGCGAACGCGATCGCGAGGAACGACATCAGGATCGGCACCAGCCTGCGGCCGTTGAAGAAACCCAGCCAGTCGACCAGCTTCGTGCGGTGGAACCGCTGCCAGACGTACGCCGTGAGCAGGCCCATCACGATGCCGCCGAAGACACCCGGATTCTGGTACGTGTACGACACGAAGGCGTCGTCCGCGCCCAGGCAGCCGCCGTTGACGTCCCTGGTGCCCGGCGGGCAGTCCTTGGGGAAGGCCCGCAGCACGCCCCGGTAGACCAGGAACCCCGTCACCGCCGCGAGCGCGGTGGAGCCGTCCGCCTTCTTCGCCATGCCGATCGCCACACCGACGCAGAACAGCAGCGGCAGGCCCAGGTCCGCGTCGAGGAGGGCACCGCCCGCACCCGCCATCACCTTGGCGACGTCGTTCCAGCCCAGCCCGTCGGCGCCGAAGACGTCGGACTGGCCCAGCCGGTTCAGGATGCCCGCCGCCGGCAGGACGGCGATGGGCAGCTGGAGACTGCGACCCATCTTCTGAAGCCCCTGGAAGAGACCGGCCCACCGCTTCTGCCGGGGTGCGGGCTTCGACGCGGCCGCGCTCTCGGAGCTCATCGGCGTCCTCCTGAAGACTGGTGTAGACCAGTTGCGATATCGTAGGCGCTGGTGATCGTCATCCTTCGGTACAACCGGGTAATGCGCCCGCGAAGATGGGCCAACCGTGCGTTACCGTGACGAAAGACCTAGGTGGGCCGAGCGACGCTCAGTGCTCCGAAACGGCCCTTTGACGCAGGGAGAAAGACATGGCCAGCAAGGCTGAGAAGATCGTCGCCGGGCTCGGCGGCATCGACAACATCGAAGAGGTCGAAGGCTGCATCACCCGCCTGCGTACCGAGGTCGCCGACCCCGCCCTGGTCGACGAGGCCGCGCTCAAGGCCGCCGGCGCCCACGGCGTCGTCAAGATGGGCTCCGCGATCCAGGTCGTCATCGGCACCGACGCCGACCCGATCGCCGCCGAGATCGAAGACATGATGTGAGCTGACCACTCACCCGTGAGGGGCCCGTTCCGATACCGGAACGGGCCCCTCGCACATCGCCCACTAGGCTCGTCCCATGTCTCGAATCGACGGCCGCACCCCCGAACAGCTCCGCCCGGTCACCATCGAACGCGGATGGAGCAAGCACGCCGAGGGCTCCGTCCTCATCTCCTTCGGCGACACCAAGGTCTTCTGCACCGCATCCGTCACCGAAGGCGTCCCCCGCTGGCGCAAGGGCAGCGGCGAAGGCTGGGTCACCGCCGAGTACTCGATGCTGCCGCGCTCCACCAACACCCGCGGCGACCGCGAGTCCGTACGCGGCCGGATCGGCGGCCGCACCCACGAGATCAGCCGGCTCATCGGCCGGTCCCTCCGCGCCGTCATCGACTACAAGGCCCTCGGCGAGAACACCATCGTCCTCGACTGCGACGTCCTCCAGGCCGACGGCGGCACCCGCACCGCAGCCATCACCGGCGCCTACGTCGCCCTCGCCGACGCCGTCGCCTGGGCCCAGGGCAAGAAGCTCGTCAAAGCCGGCCGCAAGCCCCTCACCGGCACCGTCGCCGCCGTCTCCGTCGGCATCGTCGACGGCACCCCGCTGCTCGACCTCTGCTACGAGGAAGACGTCCGCGCCGAGACCGACATGAACGTCGTCTGCACCGGCGACGGCCGCTTCGTCGAGGTCCAGGGCACCGCCGAGGCCGAACCCTTCGACCGCAAGGAGCTCAACGCCCTCCTGGACCTCGCCACCGGAGGCTGCGCCGACCTCGCCGCCCTCCAGCGCGAGGCCCTCGGCATCACCCTCTAGCAACCGCGGACGCCCCCGGCGGCGTCCCTACGAGTGCGGGCGTACGGGCCGAACCGTACGCCCGTCCGCAGCCTCCAAGGAGGACCCGTTCCATGCGCCGACGCCGTACCGCCGCACTCGCCGCCGCCACCGCACTACTCGCCCTGACCGGAGCGGCCGGCTGCGGCGCGCTCGACAAGGCCATGGACTGCGTCCAGGCCGCCGACGCCATCGCCACCAGCGTCGACCGGCTCAGCCGGGCCGTCTCCACCGCCACCGGCGACCCCACCCGGCTGAACGAGTCCCTCGACGAGATCGACAAGGAACTCGACGGCCTCAAGGACAAGACGGACAACGCCGACCTGTCCAAAGCCGTCGACGACCTCGGCAAGGGCGTCGAATCCGTCCGCACCGCCGTACGCAACGGCGACGCCACCCCCGACATCACGCCCGTCACGGACGCCGCCACCGAGATCGGCAAGGTCTGCACCCCGTAGATACTGGGAGCATGACCCGCCTGATCCTCGCCACCCGCAACGCCGGGAAGATCACCGAACTGCACGCGATCCTCGCCGACGCGGGCCTCGACCACGAACTCGTCGGCGCGGACGCCTACCCCGACATCCCCGACGTCAAGGAAACCGGCGTCACCTTCGCCGAGAACGCCCTCCTCAAGGCGCACACCCTCGCCAGGGCCACCGGCCTGCCCGCCATTGCCGACGACTCCGGCCTCTGCGTCGACGTCCTCGGCGGCGCACCCGGCATCTTCTCGGCCCGCTGGGCGGGCCGGCACGGCGACGACAAGGCCAACCTGGACCTCCTCCTCGCCCAGCTCGCCGACATCGACACCCCCCACCGAGGCGCCCACTTCGCCTGCGCCGCCGCCCTGGCCCTTCCCGACGGCACCGAACGCGTGGTGGAAGGCCGCCTCAGCGGCACCCTGCGCCGCACCCCGGCCGGCACCGGCGGCTTCGGCTACGACCCGATCCTCCAGCCGGACGGCGAGACCCGCACGTGCGCCGAACTGACGGCCGCCGAGAAGAACGCCATCAGCCACCGCGGCCACGCCTTCCGCGCCCTCGTCCCGGTCGTGCGGGAGCTGCTGGCCTGAAGGCGCGACGCACGACGCCGACGGCCCGGCTCGCGAACGCGCGAGCCGGGCCGTCGACCGTGGTGCGCCCGGTCGGATTCGAACCGACAAACACGACCACCTAAAGATCGCCGCTCAGCCCTTGGCGTACGGGCGCATGCACCGCGCCATACTCTACTGGGCCGTTGGTACGGCCGTGGATCGAGAGCGCTGGGAATGCGTCCCCGTCTGGCTGTGGCAGGACGGGCACAGGTACCTCAGGTTCTCCAAGCGGTTGTCCGCCCGGTCGCCGTTGATGTGGTCGATCTCCAGAACGAGCGGTCTGCCCTGCCAGACGTCTCCGGTGCCGCACGCCCGGCAGAGACGCGGTACGCCGAGGTCGTCGAGGGCGCGACGCAGCCGCACCGTCTTGGTCCGGCTCGAACCGGGATCGCCGCGTCGGAGGATCTCCTCCGCCGGCTGACGAGTGGGGGACGGGCCGCCTTGGTGGCCCTGACCGACGAAGTGGGCCGTCGACACCCCGTACGCCTCGATGCTTCGCTTCGCCCGCGCCCGCGCGGAGCCGCTGTTGGAGCAGCCCATGCCGCGCAGGACGCCGGCGAGGCTGTACGACCCGGCGACCGCGCGGACGAATTGCTCGCGCGGGAACAGGGCGTCGCCGTTTCGCCCGGTGCGGTGCGAGGCGTCGATGCCGGGTCGGTCGGGCTCCCTCCCGGCGTGCCCAGGTCCGCTCATGCCGCCGCCCTCCGCCTCCGGCCGCGAAACGTGTCCGTCACCGCGTGGCAGTTCGGGCACAGCAACCGCAGGTTCTCCGGGCGGTTGTCCCACCAGTTCCCGTCGATGTGGTCGACTTCGAGCCGCAGGGGCGCGCCGTTCCAATGCGGCCCGGTCCCGCACATCGCGCATGTCTCGGGCACCCCGCCGCGCAGCAGCTCGCGCCGCAGTCGTCGGCCCGGTACTCGGCCGTGCTCCGGTGACCGCAAGGTCAGCGGTGAGCCCTGAGGTCCGTCGCTTCGCCGGGGCGGGCGGAGTCGGAAGTGTGACGTGTCGATGCCCAGCGCGGCGATCCGGCGGCCGATGTGCGCCACGTTGCCGCCCACCGGGCTGAGGCCCACACGCAGGACCACATCCTTGAGGCTCGTGGAGGCGGCGACCGCTTCCCGCAGGCGCTCCTCGGTATGGCGCGCCCACTGGGCGGGGAAGTGTGACGTGTCCACCCCCGCCTCCGCCATTTTCCGGCGCATGTAGCGTCGGCTGCCCGGTGTAGGGGTGCCGCCGCACCGGCGGACCGCATCGTCCCAGTTGTCGGTCTCCCGCGCCGCCTCGACGAGCAGCTCATACGTGTATCTGACCGGCATCGTGACCCCTTTCGCACCCGGTCGCGTGTTCGCGACCTCGTACGGAGTAACGAACCGGTTATCGGACAGTTACGTCCGACAACCGGTTCGGGGTGTGCTGCCGGCGTCAGAAACGCGGCTCCGGGGCGCGGGAGCGGACCAGTTCCGCGGCCTCCTCCTTGGTGCAGACCGACGGCGGTGAGCCTTCGAGGGGCTGACGGGCCGTCTCCTTCATGCAGGCCACCGCGATCACGCCCACCAGGGCAGCCGCCATCGCGTAGTACGCGGGCATCAGGGTGCTGCCGGTGACGCTGATCAGCGCGGTGATGACCAGGGGCGTGGTGCCGCCGAAGAGGGAGGCGGAGAGGTTGTAGCCCACGGACAGCGAGCCGTACCGCACATGGGTCGGGAACAGCGCCGGGAGCGCCGCCGACATCGTGCCCAGCAGGCACACCAGCGACAGGCCGAGCATCAGCATGCCCGCCGAGACGGCGAGGACGCCGCCCAGGCCGATCAGCCAGAACGCCGGGGCCGACAGGAACAGGAAGCCCAGCATGCCCGTCATCAGCAGCGGCTTGCGGCCGAACCGGTCGCTCAGCCGTCCGACCTGACTGATGATCAGCATCAGGAAGACCATCACGGCCAGCAGGATCAGCAGTCCGTGCGTCGCGCTGTAGCCGAGCTCGTCCGAGAGGTACGTGGGCATGTACGACAGCAGCATGTAGTCGGTGATGTTGTACGCGCCGACGAGCGCGACGCACAGCAGCAGCGTCGGCCAGTACTGGCGGAAGATCGTGGCGAGGTCGCCCTTCGCCGAGGTCTCCACCGGGTCGGCCGCCTCGGAGGCGGACGCGTTCTCCGCCTCCAGCTTCTGGAAGGCTGGCGTCTCGTCGAGCTTCAGCCGCAGGTAGAGCCCGACCAGGCCCAGCGGGCCCGCCACCAGGAACGGGATGCGCCAGCCCCAGGCCTCCATGGACGCGTCGCCCAGGACGGCGGTCAGCACCGTCACCAGGCCCGCGGCGCCCACGTACCCGGCCAGCGTGCCGAACTCCAGGAAACTGCCGAAGAAGCCGCGCCTCTTGTCCGGGGCGTACTCGGCGATGAAGGTCGACGCGCCCCCGTACTCGCCGCCCGTCGAGAAGCCCTGCACTAGCCGGAAGAGGATCAGCAGGACCGGGGCCCAGAAGCCGATGGTGGCGTACGAGGGGATCAGGCCGATGGCGAACGTCCCGACCGCCATCATGATCATCGTGAGGGCGAGGACCTTCTTGCGGCCGACGCGGTCGCCCATCGGGCCGAAGACCATTCCGCCCAGCGGTCGGATCAGGAAGGCGACGGCGAAGGTCGCGAAGGAGGACAGCAGCTGCACCGTGTCGTTCCCGGACGGGAAGAAGACATGGCCGATGGTGACGGCCAGGTAGCTGTAGATGCCGAAGTCGAACCACTCCATGGCGTTGCCGAGCGAGGCGGCCTTGACGGCCCGCTTGACCGCCGCCGGGTCGGTGACGGTGATGTCGGACCGCCTCAGCTTCGGCTTCTTCCGCTGCTGGGCGGTGCGGAACAGGGTGCGGTGGCGTCTGACCGCCGCTGGATCGGTCGTGGCCGCCATGGGCAGGTTCCTTTCCCGGACTGTGGATCAATCCAGGGGCAACACCTGCTCGTGGATAGCGGCCGCAAACCGAAGTCCCGTACGAGTGCGACCTGGGTCACAGAACGAGGGCCTGCCGGACCTGGCGGTCCGCGGGACACGGCGGTCCGCTGCACCCGGCCGGACCCGGTGGACCCGCCGGGGCGTCCGGGTCCGGCGGCCCGCCGAGGCGCTGGCCCACCGGGGCGCCGGAGGGGCGGTTAGATGCCGAGGTCCTTGATGATCTTCGCCACGTGGCCGGTCGCCTTCACGTTGTACAGCGCCCGCTCGACCTTGCCCTCCTCGTCCACGACGACGGTGGAACGGATCACGCCCGTCACCGTCTTGCCGTACAGCTTCTTCTCGCCGAAGGCGCCGTACGCGGTCAGCGTCTCCTTGGACGGGTCGCCGACCAGCGTGACCTTCAGGTTTTCCTTCTCGCGGAACTTCGCCAGCTTCTCCGGCTTGTCCGGCGACACGCCGATCACGTCGTAACCGGCGTCGGCCAGCACGTCGAGGTTGTCGGTGAAGTCGCACGCCTGCTTGGTGCAGCCGGGGGTCAGGGCGGCCGGGTAGAAGTAGACGATGACCTTGCGGCCCCGGTAGTCCTCGAGCGAGACGTCCTTGCCGTCCGCGTCGGGCAGGGTGAAGGCGGGGGCGGTGTCGCCGGGCTGCAGTCGCTCGCTCATGGCTTCCTGGCTCCTCGGGAGGGGGATGGTCGTACGCGTTCAGAGCCTAATGGGGGTCTGCGACGGTCACCGGGCCGCTGAGCTGACAGACTGTCCACCACGGATTTGGACGGACCTACGGAGGCAGCGCGGTGTCGGAAGCCAGGACCCCTGCGCAGATCGAGGCGGACATCGTCCGCCGACGCGAGCAGCTCGCCGTCACTCTCGACGAGATCGGCGTGCGCGTGCACCCGAAGACGATCATCGGGGACGCGAAGGCCAAGGTGACGTCGACGGTCGACCAGACCGCCGGGCGCGCCTTCGTCACCGTGAACCGCGTCGTGACGGACGTGAAGGGACGGTTCGTCTCGGAGGACGGCGAGCCGCGCCTGGAGCGGGTGGTACCAGTGGTCCTGCTCGCCGTCGGCGTGGTGGGGCTGCTCGCCATGGGCGTCCGGAAGCGCAGGCGCTGACACGAGTCGTGACCCTCCGGCGTGCGGGGGGCGGTGGGGCAGGTAGGTTCGTGGCGTGAGCGAGAACACCCACGACAAGCTGCCCATCCGGATGCTGCACGACCGGGTGCTGGTCCGCACCGACACACCCGAGGGCGAGAGGCGTTCGGGCGGCGGCATCCTGATTCCGGCGACCGCCGCCGTCGGCCGCCGGCTCGCCTGGGCCGAGGTGGTCGCGGTCGGCCAGAACGTGCGGACCGTGGAGACCGGTGACCGGGTGCTGTTCGACCCCGAGGACCGTGCCGAGGTCGAGGTGCGGGGCGTGGCGTACGTACTGATGAGGGAACGCGACCTGCACGCGGTCGCGGCGGACCGGTTCGGCGGGTCGGAGGACTCGACGGGGCTGTACCTGTAGGGCGGCTCGGGCTTCGGTTCCGAGCCCGCTCCGGCTCCTGGCTCCGGCTTCGATTCTCGGTTTTCGGTTTCCGGTTTCGTACGCGTGCGCAAAAGGCCTGGTGGCGGACGTCACCAGGCCTTTGCGCAGGCGCTTTGCTAGCGTGGAGGGCCCCGACGAGACGCGCCGTACCGGGTCAGGCAAAGACGACGCACCCTTTGTTCGTACGTCGTCGCGTGCCGGAGGTGCCGTCATGGCCTGGGTCCTGTTGATCGTCGCCGGTCTGCTGGAAGTGGGCTGGTCGATTGGGATGAAGTTCACGGACGGCTTCACGCGGCTGTGGCCCAGCCTGCTCACCGGTGCCGGGATCGTCGCCAGCATGGTCCTGCTGTCGCAGGCCGCGAAGACCCTGCCGATCGGCACCGCGTACGGCGTGTGGGTCGGGATCGGCGCGGCGGGTGCGGCGGTGGTGGGCATGGTGGTGCTGGGCGAGCCGGTGACCGCCGCGCGGATCTTCTTCGTCTGCCTGCTGCTGGTCGCGGTGGTGGGTCTGAAGGCGACCTCGGGCCACTAGGGGGTGTCTTGTCGATCACGCCGCGAGCCCGGCGAGATCGGCAAGGCACCCCCTGGGTCGTTCCGGCGGATCACGCCGGGCTCACGACCCGTGGGGCGCGGCGGCTACCGGGGCGGCCCGGCCGGTGCCCGTCCGCCGGGCGGTCCGGCGGGCATGCCCGGCACGGGGCCCGCGCCGGCGCCGTCCGCGCCGGGGCCCTGGGCGCCGTCCGGCGCTCCGCCCGGCGCGCCGGGGCGGCCGGAACCCGGTGCGCCCGGCTCCGTCTGCCCACCGGTACCGCCCGACCCTTGCGTACCGGACGGCTCCTGGGCCCCGCCCGGTGTGCCGGGGCCGCGGAAGCCGTCGTACCCGTCGGAGCCGTCACCGCGGTCCCGGCCCGCCCCCACGCCCTCCGGGTCCCAGCCGTCCGGGTCCTCGGGGTCGCCCGAGTCCGAGGGGTCCGGCTGCTCCAGCTCCTCCCGCGTGCCCCGCGCGAGCACCAGGTCGAAGTCGCGGACCTGGCTGCCCCGCAGCGCCGCCCGCGTGTACTCGCCCCAGATCTCCGCGGGCGCCCCGCCGCCGTTCATGCGTTCCAGTCCCAGCGCCCCGTACAGGGGTTTCTGCGCCCCGGTGTCCGGGTCCTGCCCCATCACGGTGATGACGGTCGCCAGGTCCGGGGTGTAGCCGGCGAACCAGGCCGCCTTGTCGTCCTCCGCCGTCCCGGTCTTGCCGGCGGCCGGCCGGCCGGCGGCCTGCGCGGCGGTGCCGGTGCCGCCCTCGATGACGCCGCGCAGCACGGCCGTCGTCGTGTCGGCCGCCTCCCTGCTGATCACCTGCCGGCTCTTGGCGGTGGGCAGGGGCAGCGCGGTGCCGTTTTTCTCGATCCTCTCGACCAGCGCGTACGTGCCGTGCTTGCCGTGGTTCGCGAGGGTGGCGTACGCCTCGGCCATGTCGAGCACGCTCGCGGTGGCGGGGCCGAGCGCGATGGACGGGGAGGGGTTCAGGTCGGGCGTGTCGGCGGGCAGGCCCAGGTCGATGGCGGTCTGCTCCACCTTCGCCGGGCCCACGTCGACGGCCAGTTGCGCGTACACGGCGTTGACGGACTTGTCGGTGGCGGTACGCAGGGTGATGGGGCCGTAGTCGACGTCGTCCTCGTTGGCCGGGGCGTACGGGCTGCCGGTCCAGCCCTGTACCCGGCGTTTGTTGGTGCCGTCGTAGCGGGTGTGGGGTGTGATGCGTTCGCCGTCCTGGGTGACGGAGGCGTTGTCGACGGCGGCGGCGAGCACGAACGGCTTGAAGGTGGAGCCGACCTGGTAGTCGCGGCGGGTCGCGTTGTTGACGAACTGGCGGGTGTAGTCGACGCCGCCGTACATGGCGACGACCTTGCTGGTGGCCGGGTCGATGGACACGCCGCCGACCCGTACGTACCGGTCCGTCTCGTTGCCGTCGTCGAGCCGTGAGATGACCTGCTGGTCGACGGCGCCGGCGAGGGACTCCTGCTTGTCCTGCTGGAGGGTCGTGGTGATGCGGAAGCCGCCCTGGGCGAGGGTCTTGGCGTCGATGACGTCGTGGTCGGTGAGGTAGTCCTCGACCGCCTGGACGATGTAGCCGCGCTGGCCGGACAGGCCGGTGGTGGCCGTCAGGTCCTCGGGTTCGGGGAAGGTGGTGGCGGCGCGGGCGGCGGGGCTGAGCCACTTCTCCGTGACCATGGCGTCCAGGACGTAGTTCCAGCGCCGCAGCGCCTTGGCGCGGTTCTCGGGGCGGCCGTCGACGTCGTACGCGCTGGGGGCGTTGAGCAGGACGGCGAGGTAGGCGCCCTGGGCGGTGGTCAGGTCCTGGGCGTCCCTGCCGTAGTAGGCGCGGGCGGCGGCCTGGATCCCGTAGGCGTTGCGGCCGTAGAAGCTGGTGTTGAGGTACCCCTGGAAGATGTCGTCCTTGGCCTTCTCCCGGTCGAGCTTGATCGAGATGAAGAACTCCTTCGCCTTCCGGACGAGGGTCTGCTCCTGGCCCAGGTAGTAGTTCTTGACGTACTGCTGGGTGATCGTGGAGCCGCCCTGGGTGCCCTTCCCGGTGAGGGTGTTCCAGGCGGCCCGGAGCATCGCCTCGGGGTCGACGCCGGGCTGGGAGTAGAAGTCCCGGTCCTCCGCGGCGAGTACGGCGTGCTGGACGGTGGCGGGGACCTGCGAGAGTCGTACGTTCTCGCGGTTGACGTCACCCTTCTGGGCGAGCGGGGTGCCGTCCTCGTACAGGAACACGTTGGACTGGGCCGTGGCGGCGGCGTTGGCCGGCGGGATGGCGACGAAGTGGTAGCCGGCGAAGAAGCCGCCGATCAGCAGCAGGGCGGCGAGGAGGAAGGCGCCGAGGACCATCCGCCAGGTCGGGAGCAACCGCCGGAGCCCGGTGCGCTTCCTCTTCCCGGTCCCGGTCCCGGCCCCAATCCCGGTCGTGGTGCCGATGCGGATGCCGGCGGTGGCGGTGACGGCGGTGGCGCCGGCGGTGGTGGTTCGGCCGGGCCGGTCGGGTCCGTCGGTCGCGGTGGCGGCCCCGGCGGGTCGGTCGGTCCCGGTTCTGGCGGGTCGGTCGGCTCCGGTGGTCCGGTCGGACCCGGTGGTCCGGTCGGGGCGGTCGGCAGGGGCGGGGGCTTCTCGGGGCGGCCCGGCGTCGGTCGGGTCGCGGGGCTCCCAGCCTGGCTGCGGTGGCTCGTCGCTCATGATCTCCGGCCTGTTTCGTCGCTTATAGGGCGTTTTGCACAGTCCCCTCATAGTGCACGGCCGACCCGGCCAACCCCGGCAACGGCAGCCGAAAACCGCTCGCGGGCACGGACGCGGGCGGGCTAGGCTCCTCGGCTTCGGTCGTGCCGGGTGTGGGAGGGAGCGCGGACATGCGGTTGTACGCGGCCGTGGCGGCGGGTGGGTTCCGGCGCTATGCGACGTACCGGGTGGCCACCGCCGCCGGGGTGTTCACCAACACCGTCTTCGGCTTCATCCTGGCGTACACCTACATGGCCCTGTGGGACGAGCGGCCCCGTCTCGGCGGCTACGACATGGCCGAGGCGCTCGCCTATGTGTGGATCGGCCAGGCGCTGCTCGCGACCTGCGGGCTCATGGGCGGCGGGTTCGAGGACGAGCTGATGGAGCGCGTCAGGACGGGGGACATCGCCGTAGACCTCTACCGCCCGGCCGACCTCCAGCTGTGGTGGCTGTCGGTCGCCCTGGGCGGGTCCGCCTTCCAGCTGCTGGGGCGCGGGGTGGTGCCCATGGCGATCGGGGCGCTCGCCTTCGACCTCGCCCTGCCCGAACACCCGCTGACCTGGGTCGCGTTCCTGGTGTCGGTGGCGCTGGGCGTGGTGGTGAGCTTCGCCGTCTGGTTCCTGGTGGCGCTGAGCGCGTTCTGGCTGATGGACGGGGCCGGGGTGGTGCAGGTGGTGTGGCTTTCGGGGACGTTCTTCTCCGGCATGCTGTTGCCGCTGACCGTCTTCCCCGGTGCGCTGGGCGAGGTGGCGCGGCTGCTGCCGTGGGCGTCGCTGCTCCAGGTCCCGGCGGACGTGTTCCTGGAGAAGCGGACGGGGTGGGAGCTGGTGGGGACGTACGCCTTCCAGGCCGGCTGGGCGGTGGTGCTGCTGGCGGCGGGGCGCGTGCTCCAGGCCGTGGCGACCCGTCGGGTGGTGGTCCAGGGTGGCTGAGGTGGGCGCGGGGCTGCGCGCGTACGGGCTGATCGCCGCGATGTGGGTGCGGTCGACGATGACGTACCGCTTCTCCTTCGCGATGACACTGCTGTCCAACTTCACCGCCACCGGGTTCGACTTCGTCGTCATCCTGCTGATGTTCGGTCGGGTGGACGGGCTGGGCGGCTTCTCGTTCGCCGAGGTGTCCTTCCTGTACGGGACGACCGGCACAGCCTTCGGGCTGGCCGACCTGTCGCTGGGCCAGGTGCAGCGGCTGGGGCGCCGGGTGCGGGACGGGACGCTGGACACGCTGCTGGTGCGGCCCGTCCCGGTGCTGGCTCAGGTGGCGGCGGACCGGTTCGCGCTGCGGCGGGTCGGCCGGGTGATCCAGGGACTGGCGGTGCTGGTGTGGTCGCTGGTGCTGCTCGACGTGGCGTGGACGCCGGCGAAGGTGGTGCTGGTGCCCGTGATGGTGCTGAGCGGGTGGCTGATCTTCGCGGCGGTGATGGTGGTGGGCGCGGCGTTCCAGTTCTGGGCGCAGGACGGCTCGGAGGTCGCCAACGCGTTCACGTACGGCGGGAACACCCTGCTCCAGTACCCGCCGGTGATCTTCGCGCAGGACCTGGTGCGCGGGGTGGTGTACGTGGTGCCGCTCGCCTTCGTGAACTGGGTGCCGGCGCTGTACGTGCTGGGGCGCGAGGCGCCGGCGGGCCTGCCGGGGTGGACGGCGTCCGTGTCGCCGGTGGTGGCGGCGGTGTTCTGGGTGGTCGCGGGGCTGGCGTGGCGGGTGGGGATTCGTTCGTACCGGAGTACGGGGAGCTGAGGGTCTCTTGGACAGCGATTTCATCGCACTGGACGGCGTGGAGAAGGTCTTCGACGTACGCCGCAGAGCCGGCCGCTTCCGGCGCGAGAGGCACCGGGTCCGGGCGGTCGACGGCATCAGCTTCCGCGTGCCGCGCGGCGAGATGGTCGGGTACATCGGGCCCAACGGCGCGGGGAAGTCCACCACCATCAAGATGCTCACGGGCATCCTCACCCCCAGCGGCGGCCGGCTGAGGGTCGCGGGCATCGACCCCTCCCGGGACCGGACCCGGCTGGCCCGGCGCATCGGGGTGGTGTTCGGGCAGCGCACGACGCTCTGGTGGGATCTGCCGCTGCGCGACTCCTACCGCCTGGTGCACCGCATGTACCGCATCCCGGACGCGCGCTTCCGGGAGAACCTGGAGCGGTGCGTCGAGCTGCTCGACCTCGCCGAACTGCTGGAGGTGCCGGTCCGTCAGCTGTCGCTCGGCCAGCGGATGCGCGGCGACATCGCGGCGGCGCTGCTGCACGACCCGGAGGTCCTCTACCTGGACGAGCCGACCATCGGCCTGGACGTCATCTCCAAGGCGAAGGTCCGCGACTTCCTCCGGGACCTGAACGCCGAGCGGGGCACCACGGTGCTGCTCACCACGCACGACCTGACAGACATCGAGCAGCTGTGCAAGCGGGTGATGGTCATCGACCACGGACGCCTGATGTACGACGGGCCCCTCGGCGGCCTGCACGAGGTGGGCGAGAGCGAGCGGACGCTCGTGGTGGACCTGGAGCGGGAGCTGCCCCCCATCAGGGCGGACGGCGCCCGGGTGGTGAAGGTCGACGGGCCGCGCCAGTGGCTGGCGTTCCCCGCCGCCCGGTCGGCGGCACCGCTGGTGGCGCGGATCGCCGCGGAGTACCCGCTGGTCGACCTGTCGGTGCGGGAGCCGGACATCGAGACCGTCATCGCCAAGATGTACGCGGAGCGGTCGACCGGCGGGTGAGGGCGGCGCGGTGGCCGGCGGCCCCCGGCCGGGGCGCGACGGGTGGGTCACCGGGGGGCCGGTCACCGGGGCCCGGTGGCCCCGGCGCGCGCCGCGTGCCGGTCACCCGGGGGCTTGCCGGGGCGGTGCCCCCGCGCGCGCCGGCCTGCGAACGGCGGGCCTCCGGCCGTACCCCGCACTAGGCTGTTGGTATGACGAGCGAACTGCCCGAGATGCGGGCCTCGGACGCCGAGCGGGAGCGCGTCGCGGAGCGGCTGCGGAACGCCTACGCGGAGGGCCGCCTCGACATGGGCGAGTTCGAGGAGCGCCTCGACACCGCCTATCGGGCGCGTACCCACGGGGAGTTGGTCCCGCTGGTGCGCGATCTGCCGGAGGCGGCGGCCCCCGCCGCCGGGGCCGTGGAGGGTGGCTGGCACGGCCGGGTCGGCAAGCCCGCCACCTCCAAGGGCGCCTTCGCCTTCTGGAGCGGCTTCGGGCGGCGTGGGAGGTGGAGCGTCGCGCGGAACTTCACGGCGGCCGTCCTCCAGGGCGGCGGGGACATCGACCTGCGGGACGCCGACTTCGAGGACCGGGAGGTCGTCATCCGGTGCTTCGCCGTCATGGGCGGCATCCAGGTGGTCGTCCCGCCCGACCTGCACGTCGAGGTGACCGGCCAGGGCTTCATGGGCGGCTTCGACGACCGGGGCGCGGGCGCGGGCACGCCCGGCTCGCCCCGCGTACGGATCACCGGGTTCGCGCTGATGGGCGGCGTGGACGTCAGGCGCAAGGAGCGGAAGACCACCCGCGGACAGCTCCGGAAGTGACCTTCCGGGGCTTTGGGGAACTCGCCGTGCGGCTGAGGAGTACCTGAGATAGGGACGTAGGTACGCATGCGCGCGGACGGAGCCGGATGAACCGAACGAAGACCCCGCTGGTCGCCTTCTCGTACACGGCGGCGGACGAGGAGAAGCGCCGCGGCGTGCGCCGGATGAAGCTCACCGCGACCGCCCTGCTGCTCCTGGTGGCCCTGATCTACGTGCTGGCCACCTGGGCGCGGAGCTCCGGCGTGACCGGCTGGCCCGGCTACGTGGCCGCGGCCGCCGAGGCGGGCATGGTCGGCGCGCTGGCGGACTGGTTCGCGGTCACCGCCCTGTTCCGCCGCCCCATGGGGCTGCCCATCCCGCACACGGCGATCATCCCGACCAAGAAGGACCAGCTGGGCACCGCGCTGGGCTCCTTCGTCGGCGAGAACTTCCTCAACGAGGGCGTCGTACGGGCCAGGCTCCACGGCCTCGGCATCGGCGGCCGCCTCGGCGCCTGGCTGGCCGACCCCGCCCACGCCGACCGGGTCACGGCCGAGCTGTCCACGGCGCTGCGCGGCGCGCTGACCGTGCTGCGGGACGCGGACGTCCAGGCGGTGGTGGGGGAGGCAGTCACCCGGCGGGCCGAGGCGGCGGAGATCGCCCCCGGGATCGGCAGGACCCTGGGGAAGGTCGTCGCCGACGGGGCGCACCACGGGGCCGTCGACCTCGTCTGCACCCGCGCCCACGACTGGCTGGTCCTGCACGCCGACTCGATCATGGACGCGGTGCAGGGCGGCGCCCCCGGCTGGACGCCCCGCTTCGTCGACCGCAAGGTCGGCGAGCGTGTGCACAAGGAGCTGCTGCGGTTCGTCACCGAGATGCGGGACATGCCCGCCCACCCGGCGCGCGGCGCGCTGGACCGCTTCCTGACGGACTTCGCCGCCGACCTCCAGGGCGACACGGAGACCCGCGCGCGCGTGGAGCGCCTGAAGTCGGACCTGGTGGCCCGGCCGGAGGTCCAGGACATCATCGCCTCGGCCTGGGCCTCCGTACGCGCCATGATCATCTCGGCGGCGGAGGACGAGCGCAGCGAGCTCCGCCTCCGCGCCCGCGCGTCCCTGCTCTCGCTCGGCACCCGGCTGGCCACCGACAGCCGTCTCCAGGCCAAGGTGGAGGGCTGGGTCGAGGACGCGGCGGTGTACGTCGTCACGACGTACCGCGCCGAGATCACGTCGCTGATCAGCGACACGGTCGCGAGCTGGGACGCCGACCAGACGTCACGGAAGATCGAGGCCCACATCGGCCGCGACCTGCAGTTCATCCGCATCAACGGCACGGTCGTCGGCGCGCTGGCGGGCCTGCTGATCTACACGGTCTCCCACGCCCTGGGCGGCTGACCCGCACCCCGCCCCCGGCGGCCGGCGCTCCCGGCGTACGGTCCCGTCGGCCTGCCCGAGGGGGTCGGACCGGGCGGGTGACCGGCCCCTGCCCGACCGGTCACCCGCCCGGCCACTGTGGGGAGGTGCTGTTCCATACGTACGCGGCCGCCCGGGCGTTCAGGCCCGCACCCGCGGGAACCGTTTCCTCGGCGAATCCGCCGCGCACGCCACCGCCCCCGGCCGGCCGTCACCGCCCCGGCCGTCACCGCGCGCGGACGCCGTCCCGCCAGCCGGACGACGGCGGAGTCACCCGCTCACCGGCTCCTGCGGCCGACCGCCCACGACGCCACGGCCATGCCCCCGGCCACCGAGAACACCGCCGGCCACGCCCCCACCTTCTTGGCCAGCGGATGCGACCCGGCGAACGCCGCGACGTACGCCGCGGTCAGCCCCGCCGCCGCCCTGCCGCCACTGCGCTGCTTCCACTCCCGAGCGGCCACGGCTCCCGCCGCCGCCAGCGCGACCCCGCCCAGGGGCCGCTTCTTCGTCCACCGCGCCACGGCGTACCCACCGACGAGCCCGCTCGCCGCCACAGCTGTTGCCGGAATCCTGGCCATCTCTCGCTGTCCTGCCTTCCGTCCGTACGGGTGTTCCTGCCTCGCCCCGAGGCTAACGCGGGGGCCGGGGCCGGTTGCGGCGGGTGCGCGCGTACCCGACGCCGCCGAGGGCGACGGCCACCACCAGCACCGCGCCGGTGGACGCCCCGTTCGGCACGGAGGCCGTCACCTCGCGGGGGAGAAGCAGGATCACCCCCCTCACCAGCAGGGCCGCGGCGACGGAGCACAGCAGGCCGGGCAGCAACCGCCGCAGCGGACGGAAACGGGGACGGGGCGGGGCGAGGAGGCGTCGGGTCATGGTCGGCGTCCACCTGTCGGTCGGGGCACGGGGAAGTCCGCGCATGCCGTGCCACAGTGCTCGACCCGTACGCCTCCGCCCGCCAGGACACGGCGGCGACACCGGCGACCACCCCACCCGGCCCACCGGTCCCGCCCCATGAGGCAGGGGGCTACCCATGCACGCGCGCGTGAACCCCGAGCCCCTCGATCCCACCCGGGCCCACCCGGCCGGTCCACGCAGCCCACCGGGCCCGCCCGACCCGCCTGTCCCACCCGGCCCGCCCGTCCCGCCCGCAGATGACCCGCGCGGTGACAACGGATGACCATCAGGGGCGTGCAGAAGCCTTCCTGCCACCATCCCGTAACGGCATGCCGTCCCAGGGGTACGCGCTCGCCCCGCCCGGGCACCAACCGCCCATGCCGACCCCCGTCCCGCCGCAGCTTCTCGCCACCGACCCGCTGATCGTCGCCCAGGACGGCGTGGCCACCGTCCACCAGCTGATGGACCTGGGCTGCGCACCCTCCGTGACCGCCGCCAACTGCCGCCCGCCCGGCCCGTGGCGCCGCCTCCTGCCCAGGGTCATCGCCCTCCGGACCACCCCGCCCACCCCGCGCCAGCGCCTGCGCGGCGCCCTCCTGTACGCGGGCCCCGACGCCCTCCTCACCGGCCCGGCCGCCCTGGCCCTGTACGGCGTGACGACCCTGCCCGCCACCCCGCGGGTCGACGTCCTGGTCACCCACCGCGCGGCCCCGCGCGGTCACGCCTACGTCCGCGTCCGCCCCACCGTCCGCCCAGCCCGCCGCGTCCCGGTCGACGGCCTCGCCTGCGCACCCCTGCCCCGCGCGGTCCTGGACACGATCCCGCACCTCCCCACCGCCGGCGTGATCACCACCCTCCTCACGGAGGTCACCGAACGGGGCCTCTGCCACCCCGACGAGCTCTTGGCCGAGGCCGAAAGCGCGCGACTACCGCTCCAATCGACGTAATGGTGATGCCGAGAGGAGTGAGGCCATTCTGAGTCCAGTGGCCTCAATCGCCCCTGGGGAGTCACTGCTCGCTCGTCTGCCCGTTGCCGCAGGGCTCGTGCCGACCGCACCAGCTAGTGTCCTGCGCCGGGAATTCGATTAAGATATGAGGCCAGGCGTTCGAGGATCTCGTCGGCGCTCTTCGTCCATGTGAAGGGGCGGGGGTTC
>NZ_JBWKJV010000017.1:0-33268 GCF_056432045.1 Streptomyces sp. NPDC045701
ACTGGTCACTCTGGCGAAGACTCAGCCAGACACGCGCCCGCAACAGTCACTACAAACAACGCGGACACACTCCCTA
Source organism: Streptomyces sp. NPDC045701 (assembly GCF_056432045.1). NCBI lineage: Bacteria > Bacillati > Actinomycetota > Actinomycetes > Kitasatosporales > Streptomycetaceae > Streptomyces > Streptomyces sp. NPDC045701. Next base: position 77 of record NZ_JBWKJV010000017.1, read on the forward strand.
ACTGTGATTGCAGTACTAGGATGAACCGCTCCATCACGCGCGAGGCGACAAGAGAGCGAGCCGGAAACCATGACCCAGTACATGGATTTCTTCTCACATCTCGCGGAGGAATCCGCGAGCCGGAAGCGGGAGTTCCTGGAGATCGGCAGGATCGCCGGGCGTTTCCCCGCCGCCACCACACGGCAGGATGGCGAAATCAGCGTCTGGTGCAGCAATGACTATCTCGGTATGGGACAGCACCCGCTCGTCCTCCGGGCGATGAAAACGGCCATCGACGAATACGGGGCCGGTTCCGGCGGCTCGCGGAACATCGGCGGCACGAACCATTATCACGTCCTGCTGGAGCGTGAGCTGGCGGAACTGCACGGAAAGGAGGACGCGCTGGTCTTCACCTCCGGCTACTCGGCCAATGAGGGCGCGCTGTCGGTGCTGGCGGGCCGCATGGACGGCTGCGTCGCGTTCTCCGACGAGCTGAACCACGCCTCCATCATCGACGGCTTACGGCACAGCCGGGCGGAGAAGCGCATTTTCCGCCACAACGATCCCGGGCACCTGGAGGAGCTGGTCGCGGCCGTCGACCCACGTCGTCCGAAGCTGCTGGTCACGGAGTCCGTCCATTCGATGGGCGGCGACGTGGCGCCCCTCGCGGAGATCGCCGACGTCGCGAAGCGGTACGGCATGCTGACCTTCCTCGACGAGGTCCACGCGGTCGGGATGTACGGCCCGCAGGGCGCGGGGATCGCCGCCGAGCGGGGGCTGGCGGGCGAGTTCGACCTCGTCATGGGGACGCTGGCGAAGGCCTTCGGCACCACGGGAGGCTATGTCGCCGGGCCTTCGGTGATCGTCGACGCGGTACGGGCGTTCTCCCGCTCGTTCATCTTCACCACCGCCCTTCCGCCGTCCGTCGCCGCCGGCGGGCTGGCGGCGGTCCGGCACCTGCGGGCCTCGGAGGCGGAGCGCGAGCGGCTGAGGCGCAACGCGCGGACGATGCACCGGCTGCTGGCGGAGCGGCGGATCCCGTTCCTGTCGGACCAGTCGCACATCGTGTCGGTGCGGGTGGGCGAGGACGCGCTGTGCAAGCGGATCTCCGCGCTGCTGCTGGAGCGTCACGGGATGTACGTCCAGGCGATCAACGCGCCGAGCGTGCGGGTGGGCGGGGAGATCCTCCGGGTGGCCCCGGGTGCCGTGCACTCCCTTGGCGACGTACGGGACTTCGTGGACGCGCTGGACGGCATCTGGACCGCGCTGGACGTCCCTCGGGGCGGCTCCGGCCCCGCCTGAGCCCGGTTCTGCCGCCCCGCCCGGGCGGTGGCGCCGCGCGCGGCGGAGCCCCCCCGCACCGGGTCCGGCCGCGTCAGTCCGAGGGCGCCGCCGTCGCGGTGGACCACAGCCTGCGCATCTCGGCGGAGGCGGCGAGCACCTCGTCGAGCGTTCCGGCGGCCTCCACCCGCCCGGCCTTCAGCACCACCACCTGGGCTGCCGCGCGGAGCACGGCCGGCCGGTGGGAGACCGCGAGCACGGCGGAGGAGCCGTCGAGCAGGCGGCTCCACAGGATGTGCTCGGTCTCCGGGTCGAGCGCGCTGGAGATGTCGTCCACGACCATGAGTCGCGGCCGCCGCACCAGCATCCGGGCGATGGCGAGGCGCTGGATCTGGCCTCCGGACAGCCGCAGCCCGCGCGGCCCGACCACGGTGTCCACCCCGTCCCGCATCGCGGCGACGTCGGGTTCGAGCACGGCGGTGCGCAGGGCCGCGGCGAGCGCCCGGTCGTCGTCCGGGCCGAGCAGCACGTTCTCCCGCACCGAGCCGCTGAACAGCCGCGGCGCCTGCGGGACGTAGCCGCAGCGCGGCGGCACGAGGAAGCCCGCCCGGTCGACCGGCTCGCCGTTCCACCGGACCTCGCCGCCGGCCTGCGCGGGCACGAGGCCCAGCACGGCGCGCAGGAGCGTGGTCTTGCCGGATCCCACGCCCCCCGTGACGACCGTGAGGGTGCCGCGGGTGACGGACAGCCGGGCCTCCTCGACGCCCCTGCGGGTCCCGGGGTGGTGGGCCGTCAGGTGGCGGACCTCCAGGAGCCGCGCGGTGCCACGGCGCGGCCGGGGCGTGCGCGGCCCGGCGGGCTTCCCGGGCGGCGGCCCGGCGGGCTTCCCGGGCGGCGGGCCGGTGTCACGGGCCGCGCCGAGGAACGCGGTGACGCGCTCCAGGGCCACCGACACCCTCTGCAGGCGGATGGAGAGGATGCCGATGGAGGCGAGGGCCTCGGCGAGGATCTGGAGGTAGAAGGTGAACAGCGCCAGGTCGCCGACGCCGAAGGAGTCCCGCGCCCGCCCGGCGGTCAGCAGCAGGACGAGACCCACGCCGACCGGGGCGGCGTTGCCGATGACGTTGCGCTGTACGCCGGCGAAGAGCGCCTCTCGTACGGCCGCCCTGCCGCGCGCCTCGTTCAGCCGTCCGATGTGCGCGGCGACGTGGTCCTCGGCGGCGGCGGCCTGTACGGCCTTGACCGCGCCCACGGCTTCCCCGAGGGCCCCGGCCACCTGGGCGGAGGCGGTGCGGGTGGCCCGCCGGTGGGCGAGGAACCGGCCGTGGACGAGAGCGGTCACCAGGGTGACGACCAGGAGCAGGGCGAGAAGCGCGACGGTGACGAGCGCGTCGACGGTCAGCATGATGCCGACGGACGCGGCGACGAAGAGCCAGTGCGCGAGGTTGGTGGGCGCCCACGCGAGGAAGAAGCCGACCTCCTCCACGTCCTCGCCCACCGCCCGGAGCGCCTCCCCCGGCGGCACGCGTGCGGTGACGTCGGGCCGTCGCAGGGCGGTGCCCAGCAGGGAACGGCGCAACCCGGCCGTGGCGCCGTACTGGAGGCGCGGCTCCAGGCGGCTGAGCATCACACCGAACTGGAGCACCAGCCGGGCGCCCTCGATGGCGGCCACCCAGGCGATCAGCGCGATCAGTCCGCCGGTCGCGGCCCCGGCCCCGCCGTTCCCGCCTCCCCCGCCGCCGCCGATCCCGTCGAAGAGGCGTTGGAAGAGCAGGCCCACCGCCAGGGTCCCGGCCCGCAGCAGCACCCACAGCCCGGTCAGCGTCCAGTAGGCCCCGGACGATCCGCGCAGCACGGCGCGCAGGCGGGAGAGCGTCGCCCGCATCACGCCGCCCGGCCGGTGTGCAGCAGCCCGTGGAAGCGGGAGGCCGGGTCGGCGGCGAGGGCGGTCCGCTCGCCGTACTCGACCACCCGGCCGCGGTCGAGCACCAGTATCCGGTCGACGTGCCGCAGCGCGTGCGGCCGGTGCTGGACCACTACGGCGGTCCGGCCGTGCAGGAGGCGCTCCATGGCGGGGGCGAGGAGCTCCTCGGTGTGCGGGTCGAGGCGGGCGGTGGGCTCGTCCATGAGGACGAGGGCCGGGTCGCGGAGGAACGCCCGGGCCAGGGCGACCAGTTGCTCCTCCCCCGCGGACATGCCGCGTGCCCCGGCGCCCAGCACCGTGTCCAGACCGTCCGGCAGGTCCCGCAGCCAGCCGGTGAGCCCGGCCTGTTCGAGGGCGTCGAGGAGGCGGCGGTCGCCGACCGAGCGGTCGAAGAAGGCGAGGTTGTCGCGGAGGGTGGCGTGGAAGACGTGGACCTCCTGGGTGATCAGGGCGACCCGGCCGCGCAGGACCCTGGCGTCCAGCGTGCGGATCTCCCGGCCGCCCAGGACCACCGAGCCGCCCACCGGCCGGTGCAGCCCGAACAGCAGCCGTACGACGGTGGACTTGCCGCTCCCGGTGCGGCCGACGACGCCGAGCCGCTCGCCGGGCCGGAGGCGGAAGGAGACGTCGGTGAGGACGGGTTCACCCGGCTCGTAGTGGAAGGAGACCGCCTCGAAGCGCACGTCGAGCGGCCCGCCGGGCAGGGGCGGCCCGGCGGCGGGCCGGGGTCGCGCGCCGGCCGCCGGGTCCGGTGGGTGCCCGTCGTGCTCCCGCAGCAGTTCGCCCAGCCGGCCGACGCTGACGACGGCGCTCTCCAGCTCCTGGAAGCGGGCGGTGAGGGCGAGCAGCGGGCGGCGCAGCAGCATCGCGTACGACAGCGCGGCGAACGCCGTACCGGTGGTGAGCTGCCCGCGTGCGTGCAGCCAGACGCTCACCGCCAGGGCGAGCACCACGCTCGCCGCCGACAGGCCCTGCACGGTGGCCGGCCATCGCACGGACACCCGTGCCGCGCACCGGGCCCGCTCGTACAGCGTGCCGAGCCGGTCCTCCAGCGCCCGCATGGTGAAGGGAGCCGCCCCGTTGGCCGTGAGGTCCTCGGCGCCGGCGAGCCGCTCCTCCAGGAAGCCCAGGAGGTCGGCGACGGAGGCCTGGCGGGCGGTGACGAACGGGACCGCCCGGCCGACCAGCCGCCGCAGGAGCAGCAGGGTGCACAGGGTGAACGGGGCGAAGACGAGGGCCAGTACCTGGTCGAGCCGGAACAGCGCGGCGAGGATGCCGACGACGAGCAGGGCCTGTGCGGCCACGTCCAGCAGCAGGGAGGACATCACGCCGGCGAGGCGGGTCACGTCGCCGTCGACGCGGTCGACGAGTTCGCCGGGCGGGTGACGCTGGTAGAACGGCGCCGGGCGGCGCAGGCAGTGGTCCACCAGTTCGGCACGCAGCCGGTTGGTGGTGCGCCAGGCGAGGCGGGCCGCGAGGTGGTCGCCGCCGGTGGAGACGGCCGTCTGGCCGAGCGCCGCCGCGCAGTACCAGGCGGCCACGGTGAGCAGCAGGCCGTCGGGCGAGCCGGCCAGCGCGCCGTCGACGAAGCGGCGCAGCATCTCGGGTGCGACCAGTTGGAGTCCGACGCCCAGGGGGACGATCACCGCGAGGAGTGCCAGCGGCCCGCGCTCGCCGCGGAGGTACCGGCCGAGTCCGCGCAGCCGGTGCCATGGGCTGTCAGCCAACGCGCCCCCTCCGTCCGTCACCACGCCGGAACCCGACAGCATAAAGAGGCGCCATGCGGTTGGGAATGGGACGGCTGATATGCGTCGGTTGCGGAATCCTTCCCGCCGTCCGCTTATTCGTGTTTCCTGTTTTCGCCCGTCGATCCTGGGCGCCATTGCTCGCGGAAAGAACGCGCTGTTAGACTCCGGCGCGTCTTTCGAGGTCCCTTTGCCCACCCGTCCGGGGCCGAATACCAGCACGTCGCACCGCCTTGAACAGCCGTACACGCAACGGAACAAGGGGGACTTCATGCCAAGCGACGCTCACCTTCCGGCCATCGCCGGCGATGTCGTGGTGACCGGTGCGGCGGGTTTCATCGGCTCGCACCTGGTGGCGGCATTGCGCCACGGCGGCCGGAATGTCGTGGGGGTGGACCGCCGGGACATGGGCGTCCACACCGAAGCCGGGCCGGCGCCGGGGGAAGGCGCGTTCCAGGCACGGGGCGGTGATCTCGCGACCATGGATCTCGGTTCCTGCCTGAAAGGCGTGGACCTGGTGTTCCATCTGGCCGCCTTACCCGGCGTGCGGCCTTCCTGGACGGAATTCCCCGAGTACCTCCACTGCAACGTACTGGCCACGCAGCGGCTGCTGGACGCCTGTGTGCAGGCGGGGGTGGGGCGGGTGGTGGTGGCCTCGTCGTCGAGCGTGTACGGCGGTGCGGACGGTGCCATGCACGAGGACATGCTCCCCCGCCCCAGCTCGCCGTACGGCGTGACGAAACTGGCCGCCGAGCGGCTCGCCCTGGCGTTCGCGGCCCGCCGGGACACCGCGCTGTCGGTCGCAGCGCTGCGCTTCTTCACCGTCTACGGCCCCGGTCAGCGGCCGGACATGTTCATCTCGCGGATGATCCGCGCCGTGCTGCTGGGGCAGCCGGTCGAGGTGTACGGCGACGGCACGCAGATCAGGGACTTCGTGTACGTCGAGGACGTCGTCCGCGCCCTGTTGCTGGCCGGAGCGCCCGATCGGCCCCGCACCGGCCGGTCCCGCGCCGACCGGGCCGGCTCCCCGGCCGCCGACCGGGCCTTCGACGGGGCCGCCGACCGCCCCGACGACCGGGCCGAGGTGCTGAACGTGGGCACCGGCTCCTCCGTGTCGCTGAACCGGCTGCTGGAACTGACCGCCGAGCTGACCGGGCTCCGGCCGGACGCCCGCTACGGCCCCACCCGCGTCGGCGACGTGGGCGCCACCACGGCCGACCCGGCCCGGACGCGCGAACGGCTCGGCTTCCACCCCGACACGGACCTGCGCACCGGCCTGGCCGCCCAGATCGAGTGGACCCGCCGGCGACTGGACGCCGCGCACCGGCCGGGTCCCGCGCTCGGCGGCACCGCGCCGGGCCGGCGGGCGTAACCGGCCGTGTGCGGCTTCGTGGGCTTCAGCGACCGCGACGGGGGCGGCGACGCCTCGCGCGCCACCGCCGGGCGGATGCTGGCCGCCGTGGCGCACCGGGGCACGGACGGCTCCGGCTGGTGCCACCACCGGGGCATCACCCTGGCGCACTGCGCGCTGACGTTCGTCGACCCGGACCGGGCCCGGCAGCCGTTCCTGTCCGGATCCGGCCACGTCTCCGTGGTGTTCAACGGCGAGATCTACAACCACGCGGCGCTGCGGCGGGAGTTGCGCGCCGCGGGCGCCGCGCTGCGCACGGAGAGCGACACCGAGGTGCTGGTGGAGCTGTACGAGCGGTACGGCATGCGGATGCTGGGGCGGCTGCGCGGCATGTACGCCTTCGCGCTGCACGACGCCCGCACCGGCACCACCGTGCTGGCCCGCGATCCCATGGGCAAGAAGCCGCTGTACTACGCGCGCGTCCCGCACGGGGTGGCCTTCGCCTCCGAGCTGGCGGCGCTGCTGCACCACCCGGACGTCCCCCGGACGCCCGACCCGCGGGCCGTCGCCGACTACCTGGTCCTCCAGGCCTTCCCCGCGCCGGGCTCCGCGGTCACCGGTGTGCGCAAGGTGCGCCCGGGGTGCTACGTCCGCCACGAGGACGGCGCGCTGACCGAGGTGGAGCACTGGCGGCCGGCCACACCGGCCAGGGTGGCGCGCATCGGGGTCCGCGAGGCCGAGGCGCGGTTCACGGCGCTGTTCCGGTCGGCCGTGGAGCGGCGGGTGCTGAGCACCGGACGGCCGCTGGGGGTGCTGCTGAGCGGGGGCCTGGACTCCAGCGCGGTGGCGGCCGTCGCGCAGGACGTGTCCCCGCACGGCCCGGTGCCCACGTTCAGCGCCGGGTTCGCCGACGCGGACTTCGACGAGTCGGCCCACGCGCTGGCGGTCGCCCGGCACCTGGGGACCGAGCACCACATGGTGCGGATCGGCGGGCGGGACCTGGCGGAGGTGGTCGAGTCCGAGTACGGGCGGGCCGACGAGCCGCTCGCCGACCCGTCGCTGCTGCCTACCCGGATCGTGTGCCGGGCGGCACGGCTGCGGGTGCGTGGGGTGCTGACCGGGGACGGGGCGGACGAACTGCTGCTGGGGTACCGGTTCTTCCAGGCCGAGCGGGCGCTGGAGGCGCTGCTGCGGGTGATGCCGGCGGACCGGGTGGAGGCGCTGGCGGGCGCCCTCGCGCGGAGGCTTCCGCAGCGGTCGGGGAACCTGCCGGCGCGGGCCGCGCTCGGCCGGTTGGCCCGCGGGGTCCGGGCCGCGCCCGAGCACCGTTTCTACCTGGCCACGGCGCCGTTCGGGCCGGCCGGGCTGCCGGCGCTGTTCCGCCCGGAGGCGGCGGGGGCGCTGGCGGGGCACGACCCGTTCGCCGAGGTGGCGCGGCTGCTGGAGGGCCGCCCCGGACTGTCCGCCCTGGAACGCAGCCGGCTCGCGGTCGTCTGCCACTTCCTGCGGGACGTGATCCTCACCAAGACCGACCGGGGCGGTATGCGCAGCGCGCTGGAGCTGCGGTCGCCGTTCCTCGACGTGGACCTGGTGGAGTACGTCGACTCCCTGCCGCCGGGGCTGAAGCTGCGCGGCCTCACCGGCAAGTACCTGTTGCGCCGGGCCGCCGCCCCGTGGCTGCCGCGCGGCACGGTCCGGCGTACGAAGCTGGGCTTCCGCGCCCCGGTGGCGGGGCTGCTGCGGGGGGAGCTGCGGACGTTGCTGCGGGACACCCTGGCACCGGCCGCGCTGGACCGCGGCGGCCTGTTCGACCCCCGTGCGGTGCGGGTCCTGCTGGACGACCACCTGAGCGGCCGGCGGGACACGTCGCGGGGGCTGTGGGCGCTGCTGTGCTACCAGCTCTGGTTCGACGGCCTGCCGACCGCCTCCCGCACCCCCGCGCCGTCCGCCCCCGTGGACCTGACAGAGGAGATGCGCCGTGCCGTCTGACCACAGCCGTATCCAGGTGCTGTCCCCCCGTACGTGGGGTGAGTTCGGCAACTACCTGGCGGCGACCAGCTTCTCGCGCGTGCTGCGCGGGGCGGTCGACGCGGAGGTGACCCTGCTGGAGGCCGAGCCGATCGTGCCGTGGCTCGGCGACGCCGGGGCGGAGATCCGCGCGATCTCGCTGGAGAGCCCGGACGCGGTGACCCGCACCGAGCGGTACATGGCGCTGATGTCCCGGCTCCAGGAGCGCTTTCCGGCCGGTTTCGAGGTGGACCCGGGGCTGCGGCAGGCGGAGGCGCTGTCGGGGCTGGTGAAGCACCTGCGGGAGACGGCGCCGGACGTCGTCGTGGGCACCAAGGGGTTCGTGGCCCGGCTGTGCGTGGCGGCGGTGCGGCTGGCGGGGCTGCGCACCCGGGTGGTGAGCCATGTGACGAACCCGGGCCTGATGGACCTGCCGCTGCACCGCAGCCGCCACCCGGACCTGACGCTGGTGGGCCTGGAGCGCGCCAAGGAGCGGCTGCTCGCCGAGGAGGGCGGGGACCCCGACCGCATCCGGGTGGTGGGGCCGCTGGTCGCCCAGCACGACCTGCGCGACTTCATGACGGGCGGGCGCGGCGGCGCTCCGGCCGCGTCCGGCCCCTGGGGCGGTGACCGCACGGCGCCCCGGCTGATCGTGTTCTGCAACCGGGGCGGTGACACCTACCTGCGGCTGCTGGAGCACCTCGCCGAGCGGCACCCGCACATCGACCTGGTGTTCGTCGGGTACGACGACGCGGAACTGGCCCGCCGGGCTGCGGCGTCGGCGGCCGCCTCGCACGTCACGCACTGGCGGTTCCACAGCCGGCTGACCCAGGCCGAGTACTTCGACTACATCGACCAGGCGGCGAAGTCCCCTTACGGGCTCCTGGTCTCCAAGGTGGGGCCCAACACCACTTTGGAGGCGGCCTACTTCGGCATCCCGGTGCTCATGCTGGAGTCGGGGCTGCCGATGGAGGCGTGGGTGCCGGGCCTGATCGCCGAGCACGCCCTGGGCCGGGCGTGCGACACCCCCGGCGAACTGACCCGCGTCCTCGACGACTGGCTGGCGGATCCGGCCGCGATCGAGCGGCACAAGCGGGACGTGCGGGTCTTCGCCCGGACCGTGCTCGACCAGGAGGCCGTGGCCCGCCGGATCGGCGAGGCGGTACGGACCGTGCTGGAGGCCCGGTGAGCGCGGGCCCCGGCCCCGCGGCGCCGTACGTGCGTGTGGAGCGGCGGCCCGGAGGGGTGTGTGTCCGGGGCCGCGCCGAGGCCGCCTTCGGGCACGAGTCGGCGGACGGGCAGGGGGTGTTCGCCCGGTGGCGGTGGGACGGGACGCGGCTGTCGGTCCGCAATGACCGGTACGGCATGTGGCCGCTGTTCTACCGGCAGGAGGGGACCTCCGTCACGGTGTCGCCGGACGTGCGGGTGCTGCTGGCGCTGGGCGGTCCCGCCGAGCCGGACCATGACGCGCTGGCCGTCTTCCTGCGGCTGGGGTTCTTCCTCGCCGAGGACACGCCGTTCGCCGGGGTGCGGGCGCTCCCGCCGGCCGCGACGCTCACCTGGTCGGACGGGCGGCTCCGGCTCGACTCCGGCCGCGTGGCACCCGCCGGGCCCGCCGCGACGACGCGCGCGGCGGCCGTCGACGGGTTCGTCGAGCTGTTCCGCGACGCCATCGCCCGGCGACTGCCGGACGAGCCGTACGTCCTGCCGCTCAGCGGCGGCCGGGACTCCCGTCACATCCTGCTGGAGCTGCACCGGCAGGGCGCCCCGCCACGGCTGTGCGTCAGCGGCGCCAAGTTCCCGCCCGACCCGGGCGCCGACGCGAAGGTCGCCGCCGTGCTGGCCGCCCGGCTGGGCGTCGAGCACCAGGTCCTGCACCGGCGCCGCTCGCAGTTCCGGGCGGAACTGGCGGCGAACCCGGCGCAGGGCATGTGCACCGTGGAGGGGGCGTGGGCGCTGCCCGTGCTGGCGTACCTGCGCGCCCGCACCCGGGTGTCCTTCGACGGCATCGGAGGCGGCGAGCTGGCCCAGAACCCGAGCATGGAGCTCATCCGCGCCAACCCGTTCGACGCGGCCGACCTGCCGGGCGTCGCGGACCGGATGCTCCTCGCGGGACGGACCGGCCCGCACGTGGAGCACCTGCTCAGCCCCCGGCTGGCCGGGCTGTGGAGCCGGGAACGGGCGCGCGGGCGGCTCGTCGCCGAGCTGCGACGGCACAGCGGGGCGGCGTTCCCGTACGCCTCGTTCTACTTCTGGAACCGCACCCGGCGCGCCATCGCGATGACACCGTACGGTCTGCTGCGCGACGGCCCGGTCCTGCACGCCCCGTACGTGGACCACGCGTTGTTCGACCACCTCTCCTCGGTGCCCGAACGCTTCCTGATCGACGGCACGTTCCACGACGAGGCGCTGCGCCGGGCGTACCCCGAACACGCCGGGCTGGGGTTCGCCAGCGCCGCCCCACCGCCGCCCGCACCGGTCCTGGTGCGGCACCGGCTGGGCTACCTGCTGCGCCTGCTGGGCCACGCGGCATGGGCCGAGCGGGACTGGCGGCGCGGCGGGGACGGGGTGCTGGGGCGGCTGCTCTCGGCCACCCGGGGCGAGGGCGCCGGGCGCCGGGTCAGCCGACTGCTGCCGATCGCGGTCTACCTGCTCCAGCTGGAGGCGCTGACCGGACGGCGGGGCACCGCCGGACCCCGGTGACCTCCGGACCCGTACCCACCACCCGAGGGGGAACCATGCGCAAGACCCTGCCCCTGATCAGCACGGGCGAGCCGCCGGGGAGCGGCGGAGGCGGCTGCTCGTCCGCCGCGCCCGCCACGGCGGGCGCCCGACCCGCTCTGCCGCGCTGGCGCAGGCGGAAACTGCGGATCGCGCTCGTGCGCCACCACGACCTGTGCCTCAACACCCGTCAGATCACCCAGGTGCAGAAGCGGGCCGGGGTGCTGCCGCACCTGGGGCTCGGCTACATCCACACGGCGCTGAAGACGGCCGGGTTCCACGACGTCATCCAGATCGACACGCCCGCCCTGGGCCTGGACAGCGAGGGGCTGCGCGCGCTGCTCGCCGACTTCCGCCCGGACCTGGTGGGCGTGAGCACCACCACGCCCGGGCTGCCCGGCGCCGTCGAGGCGTGCCAGGCGGCCAAGAGCACGGGCGCCAAGGTGATCCTCGGCGGCCCGCACACCGAGGTGTACGCCCGGGAGAACCTCTTCCACGAGAGCATCGACTACGTCGGGGTGGGCGAGGGCGTCACGATCATGCCGGAGCTGGCGGAGGCCCTGGAGCAGGGCGAGGAGCCCACCGGGATCCGGGGGCTGGTGAGCCGGGACTGGGACGGCGGTGCCGCGCCCATGGTGAACCTGGAGGACGTGGGCTGGCCGGAGCGCGAGGGGCTGCCCATGCGCAACTACTTCTCGATCATGGCGCCCCGGCCGTTCGCCACGATGATCTCCAGCCGCGGATGCCCGTTCAAGTGCAGCTTCTGCTTCAAGCAGGCGGTGGACAAGAAGTCGATGTACCGCACGCCGGAGGACGTCGTCGGAGAGATGGCGGAGCTGAAGAAGCGCTACGGCGTCAAGGAGATCATGTTCTACGACGACGTGTTCACCTTGCACCGGGGCCGGGTGCGGGAGATCTGCGAACTCATCGGCGAGACCGGGCTGAAGGTCCGCTGGGAGGCGCCCACCCGGGTGGACCTGGTGCCGGTGAAGCTGCTGGAGGCGATGGCCGGCGCCGGCTGCGTACGGCTGCGGTTCGGCATCGAGCACGGCGACCCGGAGATCCTCGAGCGGATGCGCAAGGAGAGCGACATCGAGAAGATCGAACGCGCCGTCACCGACGCGCACGAGGCCGGGATCAAGGGCTTCGGGTACTTCATCGTCGGCTGGCTGGACGAGACGCGCGAGCAGTTCCGCCGCACCTTGGACCTGGCCTGCCGGATCCCGCTGGACTACGCCAGCTTCTACACCGCGACGCCGCTCCCCGGCACGCCGCTGCACACCGAGTCGGTGGCCGCCGGGCGCGTCCCGGCCGACTACTGGGACCGGTTCGTGCGGGGCGAGTTCGACCAGCGGATCGGCTACCTGGTGCCGGACGCCCAGCAGCGCGCCCAGTACGCCTACCGGAAGTTCTTCCTTCGCCGCGAGATGGCCGGGCCGCTGCTCACGCACATGGCCCGGACCGGGCAGTGGCGCAACACGCTGGACGGTCTGCGCAGCCTGGCCCGGTCCACCTCCAACACCGACCGTGACTTCTGACGGGGCGGGGCGGGTGCGGCTGAACCGGCCGGTGCGCCCCGGGCGGCCGCCCGCCCGGGAGCCGTTCCCCCTCGGGCACCTGCGGGCCGCCGTCTCGCGCGGGTACCACCCCGGCACGACCTGGTCGGTACCGGTCCGGTACGTGCTCCACGGCCGGCCCGAGCCGCGCGGCGCGCGGGAGGCGGCCGACGCGCTGCGCCCGGCGCACGCCGCCGGGACGGCCGTGGCCCTGGTCGCGCCGACGTACGTGGGACGGGGCACCCTCGCCGAGCAGGAGGAGCGGCTCGACGTCCTGCTGGAGCGGGTCGCGGAGGCGGCGCGCGCCCACCCGGACGTCGACGTCCTGCTCCTGGTGGGCATGCAGTGGCGGGACGCGGCGGAGGAGCGGGAGGCGCTGCGCCGACTGGGGGCGCTGCTGCGGCGGGCGGCGGCCCGCGCGCCGGGGGTGCGCGCGTGCGGCCTGTCCCTGCCGGGTCCGGGCAAGCCGCGGACGCTCAACGCGGCCGTCGCGGTGGCGGAGGCGCTGGGCTGCGCCGGGGTCGGCTGGCTGGACGACGACGTGACGCTGGAGCCCGGTTGCCTGGCGCACCTGGTGCGGGCCTTCGTGGCGGGGGGCTGCCGGGGGGCGGTGGGCGCGACGAAGGTCCCGCACACGGCCGCGTACGCCACCTCCCGCGCCCTCGCGCGGGCCAAGGCGGTGGCCGAGCCCGCCACCTGCTATCCGCACGGCTGCTGCATCCTGGTGGCCACCGAGGTGGTGGCCGGGGGCATGCCGGACCGGTACGTGTCGGACGACGGTTACGTGTGCTTCCGGCTGCTGGATCCGGCGCTGCCCGATCCGCTGCGGTACCTGCGGCTGGTGCCGGATGCCCGGTGCCACTACGTGGTGGCCGGTCCGGCGGGCGAGACCCGGCGCCGGATCCGCCGGCTGCTGCTCAACCACCTCATCGACCTGGCCGACTGGCCGCTGCCGGCCGCCCGGTACTACTTCCGCCACGTGCTGTTCGGCGGCATGTGGCCGCTGACCGGTTTCCACCGCGAGAGGGGCGTGCGGCACGGGGCCGCGGTGGCGGCGATCAAGTGGCTGTACTTCTGCTGGTTCTGCGGGGTGGGCGCGGAGCTGTACGTGCGCGGGCTGCTGCGCCGCCCGCTGCGAGAGGTCCGGTGGGCCGCCTATTCGGCCGTCCGCAACCCGTCGCCCGTACTCGAGGAGAGCCGATGAAGGTCCTGTCACTCCACTCCGCCGGACACGACACGGGTGTCGGCTACTTCGAGGACGGGCGGCTGCGGTTCGCCGTGGAGACGGAGCGGCTCACGCGTACCAAGCACGACCACCGGGCCGATGTCGCGCTGCGGCACGTACTGGCGCAGGAGGGTGTGGACGCGGACGGGATCGACCTGGTGGCGGTGTCCACGCCGGTGCGCGGCGCGCTGTTGCGCATACCGGACCTGGACGTGGCGATGGAGCGCGTCGGCGCGGGCGCGCCGCACCACCGCACGACGTGCGACCTGCTGGGGCGGACCGTCGACTGCGTGGTCGTCACGCACGAGGTGTCGCACGCGGCGCTGGCCGCGCACTACGCGGGCCACGAGGACGGGACGGTGGTGCTGGTCAACGAGGGGCGCGGCCAGGTGAGCCGCAGCTCGCTGTTCCGGGTGGCGGGCGGGCGCCTGGAGTGGGTGGAGAAGGATCCGCTGCCCTGGTACGGCAACGGGTTCGGGTGGACCGCGATCGGGCACCTGCTGGGCTTCGGGAAGAGCCCGAGCGTCGCCGGGAAGGTGATGGCGCTGGGTGGTTACGGGGAGCCGAGCGCCCGGGTGCGGGAGCTGCTGCTGGCGGTGGACCGGCGGGTGACGGACGACCTGGCGCTGGCCGAGCGGGTCCGCGAGGAGCTGTCGGCGCGGCCGGAGTTCGGCCGGGACTTCGGGACGATGGCGCGGGTGGTGGCGTCCTTCCAGGAGCTGTTCACCGAGACGGTGTACGAGCTGCTGAGCCGCCATGTCGCGCGGACTGCCGCGGGTTTCGGCCCGATCGCCCTGGGCGGCGGCTGTGCGCTGAACATCGTCGCCAACTCGGTGCTGCGCCGCCGTTTCGGCCGGGACATCGCGGTGCCGCCGGCGTGCGGTGACGCGGGGCACCTCGCGGGGGCCGGGATCTACGCCCTGCGGTACCTGGCGGGGCAGGACGTGGCGCCGCTGAGCGTGTACGCCAACGGGGCCGGCGAGTCCCGGGAGGCGGTGCTGCGGGCGCTGGCCGGGGCGGGGCTGGAGCCGGTCGCGTACGACCGGGGCGCGGTGGCCGGCACGCTCGCCGGTGGTGGCGTCGTCGCGCTGCTGGAGGGCGCCGCGGAGCTGGGCCCGCGGGCGCTGGGGCACCGTTCGCTGCTGGGCAGCCCGGCGGTGCCGGGGATGCGCAAGCGGATGAGCGAGGAGCTGAAGCAGCGCGAGTGGTACCGGCCGCTGGGCGCGGTGATGCGCGAGGAGCGGTTCGCGGAGCTGTATCCGGGGCAGTACGGCTCGCCGTACATGCTGTTCGAGTACGACGTCCCCGAGGGCGTCGCTCCGGAGGCCCGCCATGTGAACGGGACGTGCCGGGTCCAGACCCTCGGTCCGCGGGAGGCCCGGCTGCACGCGCTGCTGGCCGAGTTCGAGGCGTTGAGCGGTGTTCCCGCCCTGATCAACACCTCGCTCAACGGTCCGGGCCGGGCGATCGCCCACACGGCCGGCGACGTGCTGGACGACTTCGCCGGCAGTGGGGTGGACCTGTTCGTGTTCGACGGTCTGATGGCGCGGCGGCGCGGCTGAGGCGTGTCCTCCGGACCGGCCGGATCGGTGGGCGGGGGCCGGCGCGTGCGGCGAGATCGGCGGGACACGCCCCCGTCACGCCGTCGCGGCGGTGGAGGGCCCGGGCGGGCGCGGCACGTGCGGGGGGACCAGCCGGTCGAGGACGTCGTCGGTGTAGAGGTCGACGACGGGGGCGAGGGCCCGCGAGGCCGGTTGTTCCCGTATCGCCCCGTGCGCCCGGGCGCGCAGCCGTTCCAGCAGGCTGACGACCTGTGGTCCGGTGACGGCATGGGTGCGCAGCAAGTGGCCGAGGTTGCCGTCGCGTTCGCCGTCGCGGGCGTAGTCGGTGAGGTCGTCGGCGATGGTGATGACGGTGCCGAACGCCTCGGCGAAGGCGCGGGCGGGCGCGAGGGCGCCGGGCACCCGGCCGGCGAGCGCGGCGAGGGAGCCGTAGCAGCCGAGGAACGTCGCGCCGTACGTGCGGGCGTGGGCGCGCCACTCGTCGAGGGTGCGGGCGCGGTGCCGTTTGGTGCGTATCTGCCCGGCGCAGATGGTGGTGAAGTCGCGCTGCAGCAGGTCGGTGACGGCCTGGGCGTCGTGGCTGAGGCGGCACAGTTCGCGCAGGGCGGTGAGGTGCAGGTGGAGGGCGAGGCAGGCGAGTTCGACGCGGTCGAGGCCGCTGTCGTCGTCCATGAGGTCGTCGACGAGTTTCATGGCGACGATGTCGAGGGCGAGCGCGGAGGCCACTTGGGCGCGCACCGGCCGGTCGGTGATCCACTCGGTGAGGAAGTGGGGTACGCGCAGGTAGAGGCGGAGGGCGGCGACATGGGCGACGAGGTCGCCGGAGCCGCCGCCCGCGGCCACGCAGGCGGTCACCCGGTCGCGGTTGGCCGCCTCGGTGGCGAGCATGGCGGCGCTGTACTCCTCGGTGAGCGGGGCTCTGTGGGCGTCGTTCACCGCCGGGCCCCCCGTATGTGCGGGACGAGACCGGGACGGGCGGCGGCGAGGCCGCGGAGCGTCGTGCGCCAGTCGTCGTGCTCCAGGGCGCCGGCGAAGCCCACGTAGTCGGCGCCCGCGTCGAGGTAGGCGGTGACGCGGTCCCGGGAGCGGACGTTGCCGCTGACGAAGAGGATCTGGTCGGGGCGGAGCCGGTTCCGGAAGTGGCGGACCACGTCGGGCGGCACGTGGGCGTGGCGGGAGTAGAGGTACACCATGTGGAAGCCGAAGGTGAGCGCCACGTCGATGTGCCGGTCGAGCTGGGCGGTGCCCGTCCCGACGGGCACGGTGCCGAGGAGGTCGCCGGTCCTGCGGTCCTCGCCGAAGGTGAGCGCGACGGTGAGCAGGAGTTCGGGCCACTGCTCGCGGTCCAGCCGGCCGGGCATGGTGAGCAGGGTCTCCAGGAAGCTCTTCCAGACGAAGTAGTCGTCGTGGGAGCCGAGCAGGGCGGGCAGGATCACCGCGTCGGCCCCGGCCGCCAGGGGGAAGCCGACGCCCCTGCGCGGCGGGAAGTGCAGCAGGACCGGTAAGGACGTGGCCGCCTTGATGCGGGCCACGTAGGGTTCCATGCGCGTTTCGAACGCCTCGTAGTCGGTGCTGGCGAGGATGACGAAGGGGAAGCCCAGGTCGTCCAGGGCCACCGCCTTCTCCACCGCTTCGGCCGGCGGCACCTTGAACGGGTCGATGATGTGCACCGGGCCGGGTCGCCGGTCACGCAGGCCGGTCAGTACGTGCCGTGACGGTAGTGCGAGGTCGGACAACGGTTCCATGGAGCGCTCCCCTCTCCTCTCGATGGGCGTGCGGCGGGGCGCCCGGAAACCGTGGGGCGGAACATTCCGGCAGCGATGAGCGACCGGAAATCAGGAATTCCGGTTCGCCCGGCGGGTCGCTTTCGGCATTCCGGACGACCGGCAGCTTTTATCGGCCCCCGAGCGCGCGGAGTTCACTGTACAGTCGTTCATTCGGCCGAGGTAGAGGCGAAATTCAGCGAGCGAATACGTGCGGTGGTACGTCGGAGCGTCAGCCGAATTGCATGTGGGCGCGGCGCCGCAGCCGTACCGACTGGACGGCGCTGCTCACCGCCGTCAGGAGCACGGCCGTGACGACCGCGTGCGTGACGCCGGGGGCGAGGGATCCGGCGCCCGGTCCGTCGACGGCGTACGTGATGATCTCCCGGGTGGACCAGAACGGCAGGGCGCGGGCGGAGTCCTTGGCCGGGTCCATGACCATCTGGGCGCCGATCACCGAGATGAGCAGCAGGGTGCCTTCCATGTCACGGGGCACGGCCAGCCCCAGGAGCAGTCCGAGAGGCACGGCGACGAGCGTGGTCAGAGCCAGTTCCAGGGCCACGGCCGTCAGGTCGCGCACGTTCTGGTCGACGGCGATCAGCAGCGCGTAGAGCGCCGAGACGGCCAGGCCCGCGGTGACGAGGGCGAGGACCCGCCCGAGGTGGAGGTGGCGGGGCCGGAAGCCGCCCAGGGCGAGACGTGGCTCGATCTCGCGCCCGCCGACCGAGGAGAACAGGGCCGCGGCGCTGACCGCGAAGCCGAGGCCCAGGCTGGCGAACCGGATGGCCTGGCCCGGCTCGTCGTGCCGGCCCAGGTAGAACACGAGCGGTACGAGGAGCAGCAGGCCGAGGACGCCGCGCCTGCGGGTGAGTTCGAGCAGGGTCATCTGCGCCATGCGCAGGGTGCGGAACGCCGGGTTCACAGGGCCGCCTCCGTCGCCGTGCGGGGGCTGAGGTCGAGGACCTGGTCCACGCGGTCCAGCCGGTTCAGCATGTGGGTGACGACGACGACCGCCTTGCCTTCTTCGCGCCAGTCCCACACGTTCTGCCAGAAGTCGAGGTAGGAGCCGCGGTCGAAGCCCTGGTACGGCTCGTCCAGGAGCAGGACGTCGGGGTCGCCGAGCGAGGCCAGGACCACGTTGAGTTTCTGCCTGGTGCCGCCGGAGAGGTCCTTGGCGAGGGCGCGCCGGTTCACCGTCCAGTCCAGGGCGCGGGCCAGTTCACGGCCGCGCCGGGCGGCGGCGCCCCGGCGCATGCCGCGGCCCGCGCCGAAGAGGGTGAAGTGCTCATCGGGGGTGAGGAAGCCCAGGACGCCGGCGTTCTGCGGGCAGTAGCCGAGACGGCCGTTGACGGTCACCCGGCCGGCGTCGGGCGAGGCGAGTCCGGCGCAGATCTTCAGCAGGGTGGATTTGCCGGCGCCGTTGCTGCCCACGACGGCCGCGACCTCGCCGGCCCGTACGGCCAGGTCGACGCCGTTCAGGACGCGCCGGCGGCGGTAGCTCTTCACGATTCCCCGTGCGTGGAGCAGTACGGGCGCTCCTTCGTCGCCGGGGCTCTCCCCCAGCCCTGTTGTCCGTCGCGTGCTCGCGGGATACACCATGGGTGCGTCACCCCTCGGTCGGTGGTGTCGGTCTGCGGTCCGCCGGACGGTCACGGGGGGTGGGGCGCTCTGCATTCGGTGATCTTGCCGTGCGGCACCTGTGGAACGGTCGCCTTTTTACCACGCCCTCTGCCCGGCACCACGCCTTTCCGCCATAACGGCGCAAGGACCCAGGACGTCAATTCCGGCCATTCGCGGGGAAGGCGGGCAGGGCCATCTTGTGATCATTCAGCGGAATTGGCTAGCCTCGCGGACCGGCGCCACCCATTTGTTCTGCGATTTCTTCACGGTTCCCGGCGATTCCGGGTGAACCGACCGGCCGGGCGGAGGGCATGGATGCGCGCGGGCAGCCACGACGGACGGACCCGGCTCCAGCGCGCCGTGGCCCGGGGGTTCGACCCCGGACCCGAGGTGCGGCCGCCGGTCACCTTCGTCCTGCCGCCGGGCGAGCGGCCGGACCTGCTGCCCCGGGGCGGACTGGGCGTCCTGCTGCCGACCTATGTGGGGCGGTGCGGCGCGGAGGACCACGCCGCCATGGTCGGCCACGTGTGCGACGCCCTGGCGGAGGCGCACACCGCGCACCCGGACGTGCCACTGACGGTCTGGGTAGGGATGCAGTACGGGCCGGGCCAGTTCGAGGAGGCGGTACGCCGGCTGCGCGGGACGGCCGCGGTGGCGCGGCGGGGCACCGGTTGCGGCGCCCTCGCGTTCGCCGGCCTGGCGCTGCCGGGGCCGGGCAAGATCCGCACCGTGAACGCGGCGGTGCGCGCGGGCCGGGACCGGGACTACGCGGGCTGGCTGTGGATCGACGACGACGTGGAGCTCGGCCCGGGCTGCCTGGCCCGGCTGCTGACCCGGTTCCGGGAGCGTGGCTGCACCGGGGCGGTCGGCGCGCGGCTGGTGGCGCTGCCGCGGTCGACTCCGGCGTCGCAGGTCATGGACCGGGTCTCCGGCTGTACCGTGCCGCCGGGTGCCTGCCCGGTGGCGGGCTGCATGCTCGTGGAGACGAAGGTGATCGCCGGCGGGATCCCGCCCCGCCGGCTGGCCGACGACGGTTTCGTGCTGTTCGAGCTGCTCGACCCGGCGGCCGGTGACCCGCTGCGCGACCTGGAGGTCCTGCCGGACGCGTACTGCCGCACCTACCGGGTCGGCGGCGCCCGTGACACACTGCGCCGGCTGCGCCGCTCCCTCTACAGCCATGTGACGTGCATGGCGGACTATCCACGGGCGACGGCGCGCCGGTACTTCAGGGAGGTCCTGTTCCACGGCCTGTGGCCGCTGGCCCCGTGGGACGGCGGCCGCGGCCCGCTGCGGGGGGCGCTGCGGTGGACCGTCAAGGCCGTGCACCTCGGCTGGTTCTGCGCCGTCGCTGCGGGCCTGGTGGTGCGCGGGCTGACGCACCGTCCGCTGCGCTCCGTGCCGTGGGGCGACCAGGGCGACTTCCGCCGACCGGACACGGTACGACCGGCCCGGGCCTGACGCTGCGGGCCTCACTCACGACCGAGAAGGGGAGCCGCGGTGTGGGCACCGGCTGAGAACACCAGGGCGACCGCCCTGACCGTCATCCTTCCGCACTACGACTGCGCGGCCTATCTGGGCCAGGCCGCCGGGTCCGTCCTCGGCCAGGACTTCCGCGACCTGACCCTGGTGGTGGTCGACGACCGTTCGCCCGGCGACGACTGGCTGGCCGCCCTGCGCCCCTTCGCGGACGACCCCCGGCTGGTGGTGCTGCGCACCTCTCGCAACGTGGGCCACCTGCGCATCAAGAATGCCGTGCTGGAACGCGTGCGCAGCCCGTACATCGGGTTCCAGGACTCGGACGACATCAGCCTGCCCGGCCGGTTCCGGCGGCAGGTGGCCCTGCTCGACCGGGGCCGTGCCGACCTCGTGGGCTGTGGTTACGAGTGCATCGACGCCTCCGGCCGGGTCACCGGCCGCCGCAGGATGCCCCGGTACGGCAACCTGTGGATACGGCTGGGCCGGTCGACGGTCGCGCTGCACCCATCGACGGTGGTGCGGCGCGAGGCGCTCCAGCGGCTCGGGGGCTTCGACGGGACGGCCCGGCTGGGCGCCGACACCGACTTCCACCTCCGGGCGGCACGGCTGTACCGGCTGCGGAACGTGAGCCGGGTGCTGTACCGGTACCGCGTCTGGCCCAAGTCGCTGACCCAGGCACCGGAGACCGGGTTCGGCTCCGACGCGCGCCGGGCCTACACCGAGTCCCTGCGGCGGCGGGAGGAGGAGAGGCGCCGGGCCGGGTCCCGGGCGGAGCTGCTGCCGCTGCTCGTCGCGCCGCCGAACGACGTCGACTTCGACCTCGACCCGGTGGACCCGGCCTGACATGACGGTGTCGATGGGCGTCGTGGTCCTGTCCCCCGACGGCGAGTGGGAGGCGGCGGTGGGCAGCCTGCTGACGCAGAGCGTGCGGCCGGCCGCGATCACGGTGGTCACCTGGGTGCCGGGCCGGCTGCGGAGGGATCCGCGGGTACGGGTGGCCCACTGCCTGCCGGCCGCCGCCGCCGAGGTGTGCCGCCGGGAGGCGCTGCGGACGCCGGCCGACTTCGTGGCCTGCCTGGGCGGGCGGGACGAGGCGCTGCCGGGATGGCTGGAGACGCTGGTGGAGGCGTGCCGCGCCCCGGGGACCGCCGAGCGGGTCGAGGTGGTGCGGTACGGCGCCGTACGGATCCGGCCGGACGGGGTGGTCGGCGGTGTGGTGCTGCCCGCGCCGGAGCCGGACGGACCCGCCGGGCGCGTCCCCTGGGACGGCGCGCTCTTCGGTGCCGGCCGCTCCGGGGACGTCCACGGGCGGGACGGCGCCCCCTGCGCGGTACGGCGGGACCTGCTGGCGGGGACCGTCCCGGGGCCGGCCCGGTGCGTGGCCGTGCCCCGGCTGCTGCTGCGGCGGTACGCGCCGTGCGGGGGCTTCCCCGGCGCCGCCCGGCCCGCCCCCGGTCCCGCCGCCCGGCCCGCCCCCGGTCCCGCCGCCCGGCCCGCCTCGGTGTCCCCGGCCGGTCGGCCGGCTCCCCCGGCCGCACGGCCCGCGCCCGGAAGCCGCCCCGCCCGCCCGGCGCTGGTCTCCGTGGTCCTGCCGGTCCGCGACGGCGCCCGGACACTGCCCGCGCAGCTGCGGGCGCTGGCGGAGCAGACGTACACCGGCGCGGTGGAGGTGCTGGTGGTGGACAACGGCTCGACCGACCGCACCCGCGAGGTGGCCTCGGCGGCGCGCGCGCTGGTCCCGGGGCTGAGGGTGCTGGAGGCGGGCGACCGGCCTGGCGAGGGGTACGCCCGCAACGCCGGGGTCGCCGCCGCGCGCGGGGACTTCGTGGCCTTCTGCGACGCCGACGACGTGGCCGCCCCTGGCTGGCTCGCGGGCCTGGTCGAGGCGGCCGGAGGGGCGGACCTCGTCGGCGGTGCCCTGGACGTCGGGCTGCTCTCCCCCGAGTACGCCGACGAGCAGCCGGTGCCCCTGACCGAGCAGGGCGACTTCCTGCCCTTCGCCCGCGGCGCCAACTGCGCCGCGTGGAAGGACGTCCTGGTGGCCGTCGGCGGCTGGGACGAGTCGTACCGGGGCGGCGGTGAGGACATGGACCTGTCCTGGCGGGCCCAGTTGTGCGGTTTCCGGCTCGCGTACGCCCCCGACGCCCTGATGCACTACCGGCTGCGCGACGGCCTGGTGCCGCTGGCCCGCCAGAAGTGGAACTACGGGCTGTCCGGCGCCCGGCTGTACGCCCGCTACCGGCACGCCGGCTTCGAGCGCCGCCGGCTGTCCGTCGCGGCGGTGAACTGGCTGGTGCTCCTGGTCCGCCTGCCGGACCTGGTGCGCTCCCGGAGGCTGCGGCGGCGCTGGGTCCGGTACGCGGCACGGCTCGCCGGGTTCCTCGCGGGAAGCGTGCGGCAGGGCGTGCTGTACCCCTGATCCCCGGCGCCGGCCCGTCCGCCCCCGCACCGGGGCCGGACGGGCGGACGGGCGGTGCGTCCGCCGTCCGGGTACACCCGCCGGGTCGCGCCGAGCGTACCGGTGGCCCGTGTGGAAGGTTGGACAGTCCGAGTTCGAGTCCGGCCCCGGCGACGGCTCCGGGGCGAAGGCGTCAGGAGACACATGTGCGGTCCGGGAGCGTAGGACGGCGGCGCCCGGGTCCCCTGTCCGGTGGCCCGCTGGGCGCCCTCGCCGAACTGGTCCTGCGCTTCCCCGTCCGTACGCTGCTGCTGACCGGCTGCGCGCTGCTGGTCGCGGCGGTGGCTGCCGTGGGCGTGACCGGGAAGCTGCACCACGGCGGTACGACGCCCCCGGGGTCCGAGTGGGCGCGCGCCGAGCACACGCTGTCCACGGCGTTCCGCGGCGGGAGCCCGACGGTGACGCTGGTGGCCACGGCGGACGGGGGCGGATCGGTGGACGATCCGGCGGCGGTACGCGCCGGGACGCGGCTGGCGGAGCGGGCCCGGGGGCTGCCGAAGGTGGTGGGGGTGCGCTCGTACTGGACGGGCCGGCCCGCCTCGCTGCGCGGCGGTGACGGGCGGTCGGCGCTGGTGCTGCTGCGGGTGGCGAGCAGTGAGGCGACGGCCCACAAGGACGTCGAGCCGCTGCTGCGGGAGCTGACGGGCCGCCACGGGCCGCTGGCGGTCGCCGCCACCGGGCCGACGCCGGAGGGGCTGGCCATCGAGCGGCAGAGCCGGCTGGACCTGCACCGTACGGAGTTGCTGGCCGCGCCGCTGACGGCGGCCGTGCTCGTCGTCGTCTTCGGGAGTGTCGTCGCGGCGGCGCTGGCGCTGCTGGTGGGGGTGTGCGCGGTGGTGGGCGCCGTCGCGTTCCTGGGCGGGCTGTCCCATCTGACGACGGTGTCGGTGATCGCGCTGAACCTGACCACGGCGCTGGGGTTCGCGCTGGCGGTCGATTTCGGCCTGTTCATGCTGGCCCGCTACCGGGAGGAGCGGGCGCGGTACCGCGACGCGGCGGATGCGGGCGAGGCCACGCACCAGGCGCTGGTGGCCACGGTGTGCAGCACGGGCCGTACGGTGGTGTGCTCGGCGCTGACGGTGATCGGCAGTCTGGCCGCGCTGCTGGTGTTCCCGCTGGACATGCTGCGTTCCGTGGCGTACGGCGGGATCGCGGTGGTGGCGCTGAGCGCGCTGCTGGCGGTGACCGCCCTGCCCGCCGCGCTGCTCCTGCTGGGGCCGCGCGTCGACGCGCTGTCGGTGCGCCGCCGCCGTCCCTGGGCGGTCCGGGACGGTGGCCGCTGGTACCGCCTCGCGTTCGGGGTGATGCGCCGCCCGGTGCCGGTGGTGCTGGTGCTGGGCGTGCTGCTCACCGCGCTGGTCCTGCCGTTCGCGGGCGCGAGGTTCGGGACGTTCGACGACCGGGCGCTGCCGGCCGGATCGGCGACGCGGCAGGCCACGGACACGGTGCGCCGGGACTTCGACCACCACGCGCTGCATCCCGTGCAGGTGGCGCTGGTGGGCCTGGACGCCCGGTCGGGTGCCGCGGCGCTGGACGGCTACGCCCGACGGCTGGCCCGGCTGGAGCACGTGGCGCGGGTGGAGACGGCGACGGGCACGTACCAGGAGGGCAGGCGGGTGGGGCCGGCCGTGCCGGGTTCCGGGTACGCGTCCCCGGCGGGCGTGTGGGCGGCGGTCGTCACCGACGTCGGTCCGGAGACGGCGGAGGGCGCGGAGGTGGCGCGGGCGGTCCGGGGCGTCTCCGCGCCGGTCCCGGCGCTGGTGGGCGGTACGCAGGCGTGGCTCGCGGACCTGGGTGACACCGTCCGGGCCGGGACGGTGCCGGCGCTGTCGCTGATCGCCGTGGTGACGCTGCTGTTGCTGGGGTGGTGCACGCGCAGTGTGGTCCTGCCGTTGAAGGCGCTGGTCCTCAACGTCCTGAGCCTGAGCGCCACGTTCGGGGCGATGGTGCTGGTGTTCCAGGAGGGGCACCTGAGCGGGTGGCTGGGCGGCTTCACGGTGACGGGCGTGACCGACACCGTCGTGCCCGTCCTGGTGTTGTGCGTGGCGTTCGGCCTGTCGATGGACTACGAGGTGCTGCTGCTGTCCCGGACGGTGGAGGAGCACGAGGCGGGCGCGTCGACACGGCAGGCGGTGGCGCGTGCCGTACAGCGGACGGCCGGGCTGTTCACCGCGTCCGCGCTGGTCGTGATCGTCGTGATGGCCGCGCTGGCGGCGTCGGGACTGCTGCTGCTGAAGGTGGTGGCGGTGGGCCTGGCGGTGGCGGTGTTCGTCGACGCCACGGTGATCCGGCTGCTGCTGGTGCCCGCCCTGATGGCGCTGCTCGGCCGGGCCAACTGGTGGGTCCCGACCGTGCGGCCCGCCCCTCAGTCCTTGGTGCCGATGAAGAGGTAGTACGGCACCCGGGCCGGCAGGTACGGCACCGGCGAGAGGCTCTCGCGCACCCGCACGGCGGTGAACCGGGCGCGGAGGTAGGGCAGGTGGTCCGGGGACAGGAAGACGTCGTTGTGGCCGAACCAGGCCGGCCACAGGTGCCGGCGCCAGGCGGCGTGCCGCGCGCCGCCGGCGGGGTGCTTGCGGGAGACGTAGAAGTCGCAGACGGCGATGGTCCCGCCGGGCCGCAGGACGGCGCGGGCGTGGTCGACGGCCGCGAACCAGTCGGGCATCATCGTCAGCGCGTACGAGAACACGACGACGTCGGCCTGCCCGTCCCGGGGCCGGAAGTCGGTGGCGCTCGCCAGGACGGTCTCCACGTTGTCCCAGCCGGACCGCTCGACGCGCCGGCGGGCGACGTCCAGCATCGACGCGGAGACGTCGACGAGGGTGATGGCGCGGAACTCCTTGCGCTGCCGCTCGCCGAGGTGCGCGATGTTGCTGCCGGTGCCGGCGCCCATGTCGACGAGGTGGCCGCCCGGTACGGACGGCAGCAGGCCCATCAGCTCGCGGCGGCCGTGCAGGAGCCGTTCCCGGAAGGCGTCGTAGTCACCGGCCGCCGAGCGGTAGTAGGACTCCATGCGCTCGGCGGGCGTCTCGCCCGCGACGCGCGGGAAGGCCATGTGGCGGATGGTGCGCAGGTCGGACCGGAGTCCCATGGTCGCTCCCTCGGTCAGGGCAGGTCGGCGATGTGGAAGCTGCCGTAGGTGTGCACCCGGTCCTGTTCGTGCAGGCGGGCGGCGAGCTCGGGGTGGCGGTGCAGCAGGTCCGTCAGCCGTCGCGTACGGCCCTGGTGGACGACGCTCACCGGGTCGAGGTAGCGGGTGCGCAGTCCGGCGCTGCGGTAGATCACCCGGGCGCCGGGGCGGGCCGCGTCGACGATGGCCTGCCACTCCTCCGCCAGGGCGGCCTGGTCGCGCCAGCCCATCCAGTCCATGTGGTCCAGCAGCACGAACTTCGAGACGTCCGGGCGGGGCCCGGCGGTGAGGAACCCGGTCACGGTCGTGGTGCGGACGTCCAGGCGCGGCAGGGCGTCGCGGAGGCGGGCGAAGTTGCCGGCCTTGAGGTACTCGGGACAGCACGTGGGCGTGTACGAGCCGGTGATGTACGCGCGCCAGAAGTAGTTGTCGGCCACGGACAGCCGGCCGAAGATCGCGTCGAACCCGTCGTGAATGAGCTGGGCGGTGCCCCCGGGGTACTCCTCGGTGATCTCGTGGCGCTGCTGGGGCGGCACCCCGGCGAAGCTGAGGGCGAGCGGCTGGGCGCCGAGCCGCGCCGCCGACCAGAGCTTGTCCCGCAGCCGCGACTCGTAGATGTGCCGCTGCCGCTCCAGCGTGGGCGCGGCCAGCAGCTCCTCCAGGTGCGGGCCGAGGCCCTGGAAGCGGCGCAGGAAGAGCATGAGGCCCTTGGCGAGGAAGCCCGAGGTGCCCCGGTAGTAGAAGGAGTTGCGCCAGCCCCGCCCGGCGAAGGCCTCGATGTACCCGTCCCAGTACCGCCGCGCGAAGGGCGACAGGTCGGGGCGCAGCGCGTCGCGGTACATCTCGTGGGCCCGTACGGAGCGGCCGGCTCCGAACAGTTCGAAGAACTCGCCGTGCGTCAGGTGCCGGACGCCGGCCGCCTTCAGTTCCAGCAGGGCGTTCTGGCGCGGGTTGACGTCGACGGCCGTCACCCTGCCCGCTCCGGCGAGCAGGTAGTCCAGCGCGTTGCAGCCACCGCTGGTGATGACCAGGACGTGGTCGTCGGGCCGGATGCCGAGGGCCGCGCGGTCGAGCGCCGGATCCTCCCAGCAGGCGTTGTAGACCAGCTTCCGGTCGTGCAGGGCGGTGAACATCCGCCCCGCCAACGGGGTGCCCGCGCGGGGGGCCGGCAGCGCCGGGGAAGGGGCGGCGACCGGTGTCACGTCGGCGGATGGGTACGAGGGCATGACCCTCACCTTGCTGGATGGAGCGCCCCGGCCGGTGCGGAGACACCCGGATTCCCCCGGCCGGCCCAAGCCGGGCGGCGACCCACTGGGCCGGGCGGGCGGCATCCGGCCCCGCCCGGGCCGGGACGGCCGGCGCGCGGACCGGGCCGGGGGACGCTGTCCGGTGGACCGAGCGAGGGAGTGGCCACCGTGGGACGGCAGCGAGAGCCGGGCGTGACGCCCCTGGGCGTGGTGGGCGCCGTCGTGACCCTGGTGGCGCTCACCCTGCTGGTACGCGCCGGCCGGCGCCCACCCCGCCGTCCCCGAGCCGGCCGCCGCGCCCCCGGGGAACGCTGGACGCCCCTGCTGCCCATCCCCGGCGCCTAGGCCCGGAACCGCGTGCCGCCGCCGGGCCGGTGCGCCCATGCCGGTGCGCCCCGGCCCGGCGGTCGTCAGCCGCCGATACGGGCACCGACCGCGGCGAGGGCGGTGGTCACGGGCTGGAAGAACGTCTCGCCGCCCACGTCGCAGTTGCCGCTGCCGCCCGAGGTGAGGCCGATGGCGTCGCCCTCCCTGGTGAACAGGGAACCGCCGCTGTCGCCCGGCTCGGCGCACACGTTCGTCCGGATCAGTCCCGTGACGGTGCCCTCGGGGTAGTTCACGGTGGCGTTCAGGCCCGTGACCTGCCCGTCCCGCAGCCCCGTGGTGCTGCCCATGCGGAACACCTGCTGCCCGACCGCCGACTCGGCCGCCTGCCTGATGTCCAGCTTCCGCCCGCCGCCCACGTCGACGACGCTCGGGGCCTCGGCGTTCGGATCGTCGTAGGTGACCAGGCCGAAGTCCCCCTCGCCGGGGAAGACGCTCTCCTGCACTGAGCCGAGCACCGTGCCGTTCCCGTCCGCCCACTGCCGCGAGGCGGCGGTGCAGTGCCCGGCGGTCAGGAACCCGTTCCGCCCGTCCTGGGTGGTGACGTTGAAGCCGAGCGAGCAGCGCGAGCCACCGCCGAAGATGGCGTCGCCGCCGTCGACGAAGGGCTTGAACTCCCCCTGGGACTTCTGGATCCGGGCCATGCCCGGCCCCAGGGACGCGACCGCCGACTCCAGGGTGTCCCAGCGGTCGCCGGTGACCGTGCGGTCGGCGGTGACGACGACCTGGTTAGACCGGGGGTCGACGGCCCACGCCGTCCCGGGGATGCCCGCCTTCCGCGACAGCGTCCGGGTGGCGGACGTCAGCTCCCCGGTGCTGTTGCGTACGGGGCGGGGGACCGCGCCGGCCTGCTCGACCTTGGCGTTCTCCGCTTCGTCGCCGTCCGCCACGTTGACCACGAGCCGGCGCTTGCCGGTGTCGTAGTACGCCCCGCCGTAGGAGTCGCCGAGGGACGCGCCGAGCTGCCTGGCCACCTGTGCGGCGGACGCGGCGCTCAGCGTCTTGGCGGTGACCCGCCCCGGTTCCGTTCCGGACTGGGAAGCGTTGGCGTTGGGCAGCAGGATCGCCGCCGCGGCCATGCCGACCGCCCCGGCTCCTGCGAGGACGGCTTTTCGCTTGGGTATGCGCCTGTGACTCAACTCCGCTGCTCCTGCTGCTGGTTCGGACTCCGGTAGCCGTCGGCGACCGGGGGACGCGTCCGCCCCTAGGTACGGACGGTGCGCCGGATGCGTTCACCGCCGCGACGACCGGTCGGCCGTCACCGCCCGGCCGCGATCACCGACGGCGGCGGTGAGCGGGCCGGCCGGCGCGGTCGCCTGGTCCACCGCGTCCCGCCGCGGGTCGCTCCGGAAGCCGATGCGATGTTAGAAATAGGGCATGAGCGGACGTCTCGGACGGACCAGGCGAGCGTCGGGCCGCCCGGCCCCGGGACGCGCACCGAGCGCTCCTGACCGGACCCGGTCCTCGGCGGCGCGGCGTCCGGCGCCACGAGGGGTGCGGTCGCTGCTGGGCGTGCGCACCGTGGCCGGCCAGGTGCTGCTGCTCCAGATCGTGGTGGCGGTGCTGTTGATCGCCGCCGCGGTGGTCGGACTGGCGGTCCAGGCCCGTTACGACGGCGAGCACGACGCCCAGAACCGCTCGCTGGCCGCCGCCGAGTCCTTCGCGGACGCCCCGGGGACCGTGGCGGCGCTGAAGTCGTCCGACCCGACCGCCGCGCTCCAGTCCTCGGTGCGCAGGGCCCGGGACGGATCCGGCCTGGATTTCATCGCGGTGATGACCCCGGACGGGACGCGGGTCGCGGACAACGAACCGTCGCTGGTGGGCCGCCGGGCCGAGGGCGTGGAGCGCGCCGCGGCGGGGACCGCCTTCACGGAGATCTTCGAGGGCGCGCCCAACGACGCCGCCCGCGCCGTCGCCCCCGTCATCGACGACGACGGGGCGGTGGTGGGACTGGTGAGCGCCGGCGTCTCGATCGAGAACGTGGGCGACGCGGTCAACCGCCACCTGCCGGTGCTCCTGGCCTCCGCGGGTGCCGCGCTCGCCCTGGCGGTCGGCAGCTCGGCACTGGTGAGCCGGCGGCTGCGCCGCCAGACGCACGGCCTCGGGCCCACCGAGATGACCCGGATGTACGAACACCACGACGCCGTTCTGCACGCGGCGCGCGAGGGCGTGCTCATCATCGGGGACGACGGCCGGCTGACACTGGTCAACGACGAGGCGCGGCGGCTCCTGGAGCTGCCGCCGGACGCGGAGGGGCGGCCCGTCACCGACCTCGGTCTGGACGTGGGCACCGCCGAACTGCTCGCCTCGGGGCGTGCCGTGACCGACGAGGTGCACCCGGCCGGGGATCGCCTGCTGGCCGTCAACACCCGGCCCACCGCCCCGTTCGGCGGGGCGTCCGGCACGGTCGCGACGCTCCGCGACACCACCGAGCTGCGCGCGGTGTCGGGGATGGCGGAGGTGGCCCGGGAACGGCTGAAGCTGCTGTACGAGGCGGGCGTGCGGATCGGGAGGTCGCTGGACGTGGTGCGGACCGCCGAGGAGCTGTCGGAGGTGACCGTCCCCGGCTTCGCCGACTTCGTCACGGTGGAGCTGCTCGACCCCGTGCTGCGCGGCGAGGAGCCGTCGGGGAGGCACACCGAGATGCGGCGCACGGCGGTCGGCGGCATCCGGGACGACCATCCGCTCCAGCCGGTGGGCGACCTCATCAGGTTCGCCGTCCCCACCACCCCGATGGCGGCGGCCCTGACGAGCGGCCACGCGGTGCTGGAGCCGGACCTGAACGTCGCCGACGGGTGGCGGGCGCAGGACCCCTCGGGGGCCCGGGAGGCCCTCGCGTACGGCATCCACTCCCTGGTGACGGTGCCGTTGCAGGCGCGTGGGGTGGTGCTGGGCATGGCCAACTTCTGGCGCTCGGAACGGCCGGAGCGGTTCGAGGAGGAGGACCTCGCCTTCGCCGAGGAGGTGGCCGCCCGGGCGGCGGTCGCCATCGACAACGCGCGCCGCTTCACCCGCGAGCACGCCATGGCCGTCACCCTTCAGCGGAGCCTGCTGCCGCGGGTCCTGCCGGAGCAGGGCGCGCTGGACATCGCGTACCGCTACCTGCCCGCGCAGGCGGGGGTGGGCGGCGACTGGTTCGACGTCATCCCGCTGCCGGGGGCGCGGGTCGCGCTGGTGGTGGGCGACGTGGTGGGGCACGGCCTGCACGCCGCCGCCACGATGGGCCGGCTGCGGACGGCGGTGCACAACTTCTCCGCGCTGGACCTGCCGCCGGACGAGCTGCTGGGCCACCTGGACGAGCTGGTCTCCCGCATCGACCGGGAGGAGGCCGGCGACGGCGACGGCATCACCGGGGCGACCTGCCTGTACGCCATCTACGACCCGGCGTCCGGCCGGTGCAGCGTGGCGACCGCCGGGCACTTCGCACCGGCCCTGGTCCTGCCGGACGGCACGGTGGAGTGCCCCGACGTGCCGGTGTTCCCGCCCCTCGGGCTGGGCGATCTGCCGTTCGAGACCGCCGAGCTGGAGCTGGCGGAGGGCACCGGGATCGTGCTCTACACCGACGGGCTGATCGAGCACCGCGAGCGTGACGTGGACACCGGGCTGCGCGTGTTGCGCGAGACGCTGTCGGGGCACCCGGACCGGACGCCTGAGGAGACCTGTCAGGCGGTGTTCGGCGCCATGCTGCCGCCGCACCGGCGCGACGACATCGCGCTGCTCGTGGCGCGGACGCACCTGATGGACCGGGCCCGCGTCGCCGAATGGGACGTGCCTCCCGACCCTTCGGCCGTCGCGCGGGTGCGGGCCGCGTGCGGGCGCCAGCTGGAGCGGTGGGGGCTGGAGGACATCGGGTTCAGCACCGAGCTGATGCTCAGCGAGCTGATCACCAACGCCATCCGCCACGGCTCGGAGCCGATCCATGTGCGGATGCTGTACGAGCGCTGTCTGATCTGCGAGGTGTCCGACGGCAGCAGCACCTCCCCGCACCTGCGGCGGGCGGCCACCACCGACGAGGGTGGCCGGGGGTTGTTCCTGGTGTCCCAGTTCGCCGAGCGGTGGGGCACCCGGTACACCCCCACCGGGAAGGTGATGTGGACGGAGCAGTCCCCGGCCGCCGGGCCCCGGCAGCCGGTGGAGCTGATGCTGGACGACGTGTCCTGGTGACCCGGACGCGGTCCCGGCCCGCGCGGGGCGCGCGGGAGGCGGGGGCAGCCCGTCGACGGGACGCGTTTGCTTCCGGGAGCGGTGAGGAACGACTGGGGGCGTATCGCGGGACGCCCTTCGACGAGTGGGAACGAATCCGTTTTGTCCCCCTATCCGGTGCCGGGTCCTCGTGGACGGTCGACCGGCTGCCCGCCGTTCGCCACCGCGCCGCAGGCGTTACGCACCATTTCGTCGGTTAAATGCGCTTCACCGGAAATACATTTTCCGCCCATATAGATGGTGAAACACGGGACTTGTAATGCCGGTTCGGCGTGCGTGACAAGAATCACTGAGCGGCTCTGCCGTCGACCCGTTCGGGGGGCTGGTTTCCCGTTCGTACACAGCGAAGTTGACGGGCCGCCATCCGGGGCGACGGGGTTCACGGCGCTCGATCCGTGCCTTGTTCCCTCGGGCATCTCTCGCTTACGGTCCCCTCAATCCGGATGGACCGCCGAATCCTGCCGCCGTCCGGAAACCCCACCCACTCACGTACGCACGGCAGGAGCGGGGGACCCAGGTAAGCCGCCGGACCGGCATACGCCGGAACGGCTCGGGGTGAAGTCGCGCTCATCACGCGGCCGGACATCTCCCGTCCGAACCCGACAGCTCACCTCGTAGGCGCCGGAGAGGAATTCGTCATGCCCGCAAAGGGTAAGCACCGCCGTCCCAAGAGCAGTCCGCTCACCCGTTGCCTCGTCGCCGTGGGCACCGGCGGCGCCGCGCTCGCGCTCCCCGTGATCGGCGCCACCACCGCTCAGGCGGCCCCGAGCACGGCACCCGCCGTCGCCGCCAAGGCCGCCGCGGCCACGCACACCGTCGTCGCGGGCGACTCCCTCTCCTCGATCGCGAGGGAGCACGGGGTGAGCGGCGGCTGGAAGAAGCTGTACGAGGACAACCGGAAGGCCGTCGGCGCCGACCCGTCCCTGATCCGCCCCGGTCTCACGCTGGCCATCGGCGCCAAGGCCGCGGCCGTGCGCTCCTCCTCGGCGCCCGAGCGGGCCGACCGTTCCGCCGATCGGAAGGCCGCGCCGGTCGCCGCCGCGGCGACGTACCCGGACAACCTCGACGGCTGGATCCGGGAGGCGCTGGACGTCATGGGCCGGCACGGCATCCCCGGCACGTACGAGGGGATCCACCGCAACATCATGCGCGAGTCCTCGGGCAACCCGTTCGCCATCAACAACTGGGACATCAACGCCGTGAACGGCACCCCCTCGAAGGGGCTGCTCCAGGTCATCGCGCCGACCTTCGAGGCGTACCACGTGCCGGGCACGGCGACGGACCCGTACGACCCGGTCGCCAACATCACCGCCGCCTGCAACTACGCGGCCGACCGGTACGGCTCCATCGACAACGTCAACGGTCCGTACTAGTCCGGTACGGGTCCCCTACCGGCCTCGGGACCGGTACGGGGTTCCCGCCGGTCCTCCGCACCCCACCGCCGGGGGGGGGGGGGGGGGGGGGGGGGGGGGGAGGGGGGTGGGGGGGGCGGGGGGGGGGGAGGGGGGGGGGGAGGGGGGAGGAGAGAGGGGGGGGGGTGGCGGCCTCCTAAAAAAGGGG